>DASUGE010000310.1:0-17045 GCA_036274215.1 Polyangiaceae bacterium
CTCCGCGGTCATCGAAGCGATGCACGGAGCCGAGCGCGCGCTCGCGACGTTGCGCGTGTCGCTCGGCGAGGAGACGAACGCGGCGGAGGTAGCTGGATTCCTTGAGGCTTTGCGCCGTGTGCTCGCTCGCGGCACCCGAAGTTGAGACGATGGATGAGCATCGTCGACCAATCAGCGTGCGGCACCTTCGGGATGACGCGCTAGGTGCGCGGAACAAAGAGAGAATCGTGTGTCGACGCAGGGTCTCCGCGCGTCTTCCATTGAATGGAAAATGGGGTGCCCATGGAGGGCGCGGGTGTTCAGTAGCGAAGCACCCCTCGGACAACGCGCGAGAGAGTGTACCCTAACTAGCTGATTTTCCACGCTGTCTCAGCGCTTCGTAGAGCGCGATGCCCGCAGCGACGGAGGCGTTCAGCGAGTCGACCGACGCCATGCCTCCGAGCGAGGCGAGCGTCGTGCACGAGCGGCGTACCGCGCGACCGAGGCCCTCGCCCTCGCCGCCGAGCACGAGCACCGTGGGGCGCGTGAGGTCGACGTCGGCGAGGCGCGCGGGCGCCTGGGCGTCGAGGCCCACGACCTGGACGGACTGCGCGAGCTCGGTGACGGCTTGGGTGAGCGAGGGCACGCGGCACAGGCGCGCGTGCTCGATGGCACCCGCCGAGGCGCGGAAGGTGGCGGGCGTGAGCGGCGCGGAGGCGTGCTCGCCCCAGACGACGGCGGCACCTCCGAGCGCGACGGCCGAACGAATGACCGCGCCGAAGTTGTGCGGGTCCTGAATCGCGTCGAGCGCGATGCCGATCAGGGCCGGGTCGGCGGCGAGGGACGCGAGCGGGGCGAGCTCGAGCTCCGGGGCATGGGCCGCGACGCCCTGGTGGGCGACGCCGTGGCTCAGGCGATCGAGCTCGGCCCGCCGGACCCGCTGCACGCGCGGGACGGCCTGGTCCGCCGCGAAGCGCGCGAGCGCCTCGAGCTTGGGGGACGCCTTCTCGTCGATCAGCACTTCACGAAGTGCGGAGCCGTGCCGGCGGATCGCCTCGCGCACGGGCTGCACTCCGACCACGAGGCGGTCGGACGGCGGGCGGGTATTCCCCCTATCTCTAGCGTCGAGCACGCCCGCCGATTTCGCGTTTGGGCTTCGTTTTGGCTGCGCTCCGCTGCTCACGTACGAAAGTACGCTCCGCTGCGGTGCTCGCCAAAGCCTCGCCGAAACGCGAACTTGGCGAGCGGGCGCGCTTAGGCGCGTGGGCACGTGGCGGGCGGGTCATCCGCTCGCCAGCGCGATCTCTTCGACGATGCGGCGCGCCGCCAGCGCCGGATCGGCGGCGTCGCGGATGGGGCGCCCGACGACGAGCACGCTCGAGCCGTCACGGATGGCGCCGGCGGGGGTTCCGACGCGCTTCTGATCGTCGGCCTTCGTGTTGTCGGCCGGACGGATGCCGGGGGTCACGAGCACCACGCCGGGCCCGACGGCTTCGCGCAGCGCCCGGACTTCGGCCGCCGAGCAGACGAGGCCGCCGATGCCGTTGCCGACGGCGAGCCGGGCGAGGCGAAGAGCCTGCGGGCCGGTGCTGTCCGGGCAGCCGACGGCGCGGAGGTCGTTGTCGTCGAGGGAGGTGAGGACCGTCACCGCGAGGAGCGTGAGCGACGACTTCTCGCGCTCGACGCGCTTGGCGGCGGCTTCGAGCATGCGGGGACCGCCCGCGGCGTGAACGGTAAGGTAGCGCACGCCCAAGCTCGCGGCCGAGGCGACCGCGCGCTCGACCGTCTCCGGAATGTCGTGGAGCTTCAGGTCCAAGAAGACGGCTGCGCCGAGCTCCTCGCCGAGGCGCACCGCGGCCGGTCCTTCACGCACGAAGAGCTCGAGCCCGACCTTGAGCACTCCGGTCGACGCGACGACGCGCTCGGCGCCGCGTCGTGCTTCGTCGAGCGTGGGGTAGTCGAGAGGGAACGCGAGGCGATCGCGCGGAGCGGTCATGTGCCGCGAGCCCTCAGAGATCACCGCACATCGGATCGCCCGGCGCGCAGTTCGAAGAGCTCGACTTGCGCGCCTTCGACGCGCCGCTCGAGCCGCTGTTCGACCCGCCGCTTCGCACGGCAGTCTGCTTCTTCTCCGTGTCGGCCCTCGCTTGGTTGAGCTCGGCCTGGATCCTCTGCTTGGTCGCTTCGTCCTTCGCGCTCGCGAGCGACTCCTGGAGTTGCTCCTGCTTCTTCTGCGCGGCGTCGAAGTCGGCCTTCAAGCGCTTGAGCTCTTGCTCGCGGCGCTCTTGCTCCGCCTGGAAGGCGAGCTGCTGCTTGCGCGCTTCGTCCGAGCGCTGCTTGATCACGTAGCCGCCCGCGCCGATGCTGATGACGAGCACCGCGGAAACGATGCCGACGATCAGCTTGAGTCGCTTCTTGCTCTCGTCGCCCTTGAGGGCGGCGAGCTGCTGCTCGTGCGCTTGCTGCGCGGCGAGCTGCTGCATGCGAGCTTGATGCTCCGCCTCGGCCTTCGCCTTTTCGATCTCGCCCATGCGGATCGCTTCCAGGCGCATGGTCTCTTCGCGCTTGCGCTGCTCCTCGGCGCGACGCGCTTCTTCCTCGGACCGGAGGCGCGCCTCTTCCGCCGCGCGCCGCTCGGCTTCCTCGCGCGCCTTGCGCTCGGCTTCGGCACGCGACCGGCGATCCTTCTCTTGCTCCTCCTCCTTGATCCGGTTCTCCTCAAGATTCATGAGCTCCTTGAGGGAGAAGAGAACGGAGCTTTCTTTCTGTTCGGCCATGGGCGTCCTTCAGTCTAGCGCGGTGTCGCGCTAGGCCGCGCATCGAGCGCAGCCCCCGCGAATTACCAACCGTGAAACCATGCCGTCAAGCGTTGGAGGGGCGACGGCTGCCCTGTCTTCGGAGCTCCGAAGAGTAAGACTTTTGAGCACATTAGGCTACATCCTTGAGCGGGCCGACACCGAGCGCGCGTGTTCCCGAGGAGAACGGAAGCGGCGGTGATAGGCTCGGCGCATGTCGAAGGTGACCGCGCCCGTGACGGGGACGGTTTGGAAAATTCAGGTGAAGGTGGGCGATTCGGTGGCCGAGGGGCAGCCGCTCGTCATCCTCGAGTCGATGAAGATGGAGATGCCGGTGGAGGCGCCGGGGTCGGGGAAGGTGAGCCAGATCCACGTCACCGAAAGCCAGTCGGTCGAAGAAGGCGATGTTCTGGTCTCGCTCGAGTAGCGGAGAACGGCTAGGATTTGAGGCGATGAGGCGTTCGGGTCGCGCGCCGGCTCTCGGATTTTTGGCGCTCGCGATGCTCGGGGTCGCGTGCGCCGGCAAGCAGCCCGCCGGCGAGATGGGCGACGACTGCTACCGGGACGAGGACTGCAAGGTCGGGCTCGTGTGCGTCCCGACCCCGCCGAACAGCGACGACCGCAAGTGCAGCAACGACGTGACCAGCCTGGCGTCCTCCGTCGAGGGACCACCGCCGGACGCCGGCGCCCCGGTGGACGACGCCGCGACGCCCGTCGACGACGCGGGCATGTAGCGAAGCCGGGGCGTTTTGCCCGCGCCGGTCACTGCTTCCAGAGCAGCTTCCAGGGGTTGTGCTTGAGGTCCCGGACGAGCTCGCTGAGATCGTCGTAGAGGGCTTCGTCCTTCATGAGGGCGCCCGCGGTGCCCTGGCCCTGTTTCACGCGCTCGAGGAGCGCTTCGGCGTCGGTGGCGGCGCCCTTGGCGCTGCGGGCGGCGTCGCCGACGTCGCGCGTGATCGAGCCGATGGCGGCGAGCTGCTGCTCGCCGGCGAGCGCGTGGGTGATCTTCCTCGCGTTGCCGAGCACCTCCCGCCCGTCGGCGATCATGGGCGCGAGGTCGCGGCCGGCGACTTCGGCCGAGCGCTCGACGTTGTTCATGATGCGGGTCACCTGCGGGCCGTCGACGTAGCGCTCGCGGGCGGCTTTTAGGGTCTCGACCGCGTTCGTCGACAGGATTTCCGCGTTCGTGACGATGTGGTCGAGCTTTTCCTGGTTGTGCTCGACGAGCGCGCCGGTAGCCCCGAGGGTGCGGTGGAGGCCCTCGAAGGTCTGGGCGATCTTGGTCTCGTTCTCGGTGAGACCACGGTAGGCGCGGTGCAAGAGCTCGTAGCTTTCGCTGAGGAGCAGATCGAGCTGGGGCGGGCTCACGCCGCGCACGACGGCGCCGTCCTTGATGGGCGGGCGCTCGGGTGAGCCGGGGTCGACGGCCAGGAACTGCTCGCCGAGCACGCCCTGCACGGTGACGTACCAGCGCGCATCTTCGTGGATCGAGCCGGCATACCGCTTCTCGATCTTGGCGCTCGCGCGGATGAGCCCGTCGCCGGGCGCCGGCCGGCGGTCCAGCGCGCCGAGGAACTCGATCTCGCTCACGCGGCCGACCTTCACGCCCGAAATTCTGACGGGCGCCCCGGCCGTGAGCCCTCCGGGGTTCTGGAACGACACAGAGACGGTGATGGTCGGCTGGAAGGTGAACCCGGTCATCAGCACCACAAAAGCCGCAATCAGCCCGACTGCCACGATAATCAGGGCGCCCACGCGAATTTCGATGGATCGCTGGTTCATGCGAGAGAGGGTACCACCACCGTTCCGATGCTATACCGAGTGCTGGTGACGGGAGAGAAGCGCGGCCCGAGCGCGTTCGGGCGCTGGGTCACGATCGCACGCGGCTTTGCGCTCGCGTGCGAGCTCGGCCTCGGCGCGCTCTTGGCGTACGGCTGCGGTGGCAAGGAAGCGCCCGTTGCGAGCGCGGACGACGGCCTCGCAGCGCTCCAGCCGCCGCTCTGTGGTGTGGACGAGGTGCGCGAGTACCGCTGCGACGCGCTCTTGCCGCGCACGTCGGCGTTGCCGGCGCCGGAGCCGTACGAGACGTGCCCTTCGGCGATCGAGGTGCACGACGCGATATTCCCGCCGCGCTCGGGGGCGGGGCGGTTCGACGCCGCGCGCACGGAGCGCATGCGTCGCCGCGCGCGTCCCGGGCAGCAGTGCTGCTACAGCTGGTGCGGCGCGCTCACCGTGGTCGACCCCGGCGCCGTCGTCGATCGCTGCAAGGACCCGCTCGCTTTTCACGAGTCGTACTGCATCGCTGCGCTCGAGAGCGGGACGAACGGCGGCACCGCCGCGCCGCCCTATTCGGCCTGCCCGGCCGCGATCAAGCCACCGGACGGCGCTTCGTTCTCCGTGCCGTCGGGTGCCTTCCTCGACGTGAAGCAGACGGCCGAGCGGCGCAAGGCTCAAGAGGCGCTCTGCTGCTACGGCTGGTGCTCGCACGCACCACCAGGCACGGCGCTCGAGCGCGGGCGGTAGGCGGGTTCGCCTTCGGCGAGGCCGGCCCGCGCCGCCCGGCGGATGCACCGTCGCGCAGCAGTCAAGCGGGACGTCGGGCGGGCCGCTCGGGCTCGGCGGGGCGTGCGTCCGCGAGGTGCTTCTCGGCGCGGCGGAGGCGCGACCAGAGCGCGAGCACGCAAGCGAGCAACGCGGCGTTGACCAGCACGGCCACGCCGACGAGCGCGCGCAGCCCGAGCAGCGACGAGCGCGTCACGGTGAGCGGACCGAGCCGCGCGAGCTGGCGCTCCGCCGGACGGGCGCGGGGGGGCGCCGGCAGCATCACGACCGTGACCTGACCGGCGTCGAGCCCGGGCACGGCGCCGGAAACCAAGCGCTGAACGTCGGCGGCGGCGAGCGGCGGCGTGGGGCCGCGGTGGCGAATCAAGACGGACGCGGTCGCGGGCGGCGCCTGCTGGTCGAGGGCGAGGGGGTCGTGCGTCGGAACGCCGAGGTGCACGCGCGCCGACACCACGCCGTCGAGTCCGCGCAGCGAGCGCTCGAGCTCGTCGCTCGTTCCCGTCACGAGCCGCGCCTGCTCGGTCATGCGGCTCGGGACCATCGAGCCCTTGCCGAGCGCTTCGAGCACGCCGGGCGCCTGGCGCGGCGGCAGCCCTTCTTCGGCGAGCACGCCGAGCGCGGCGCTCGCGTCGTCCCGCGCGACGACGATGCGGAAGGCGCCTTCCTTGTCCGGGTCGCGCTCTTTCTCGGCGCCGACGCCGCCCTGCTCGAGCGCGACCACGGCCTGGCTCGCGTCGCTCTCGTCGAGCCCCGCGACGACCGGCACGCTGCACCCCAGGGCGGACAGGCCGAGCCCCAGCGCGACCGCGATCCCCGAGCTCTCGACCCCTCGCATCGCGGCTACCCTCCCATCGCGTCGCTCAGAAGTTCGTGCGCGTCACGTCGAGCTTCGGGTGCGACGGGAAGCTCAGGCCCCGGACCGAGGCCGCAACGCAGCGCTCGATGCCGGCGTTGCGCGGGCGGGCCGTGATGGTGACGCCGACGGCCCGACCGTTCTGTACGGCCGCGCAGATGCTGAGGCCGGTCGAGTCCGGGACGCCGCAGTGGGCGAAATAGCTGCCCCGGTTGAGCACGCTGCCGTACTGGCCGGCGGTGATGTCGGCCTGGCCGCGCGGGCCGCCGACGTTCATCTCCTCCACGTAAGCATTTTGGGCTGCTTCGCAGCTCATGCCGCCGCCGAGAATGGGGACGCCGCCGGGTCCGCGACCGACCACCTTCTTCCCGCCGCCGCTGCGCTTGCCGGACGCGTTGAGCCCGCCGTCGACCTCGATGTTCGACAGCGTGTCGTCTTGGACGTCGACGTCGTCCTTCTTCATGCCCCGCACCTTGAGGAACCAGACGCCGCTGGCCACGAGCATGGCGCCGAGCAGCGCGATCCCGACGAGAGCCTTGCCGCGCGTGCTTCGGCTTTCCTGGACGACGACGCGCGCGATGGCCGCTTTCTCGGCCTTGATGTCGCGGTGCAGGCGGGCGTGCTCGGCGAAGGGCGCGAACTCGTCCCAATCCTTGATGGAGCGCTCGTCGTTGCTGAGCGAATCCCGGATGATGTCCGAGTCGACGAAGGTATGGGTCGCGATCTGCTGCAGCAGCTCCACGGCGCTGAACGGTCCGTGGTCCATTCCGTCCTTCACGACCACGTAGCGGGGACGGGGATCCGACTCGAGGCGCGCCTTCAGCGACGCGAGCTCGGTGGTCGCGTCCATCGGACGGGACGGCGCCGGCTGTCGGTGGGGAGGCACCGCCGGGACGTGGGAGGCGCGAAGCTCGATCGGGATCTCCTCGGGCGGGAGCATCGACATGCGGAGATCGACCTCGAAATTGGCGTCGTGGTCGAGCTTCGACACGTCGGCGGGCGGCGGGGGAGCCACGCTGCCGGGCGGCGCAAACTGGTGCAGCGCCTGCGCGAGCGCGTTGAGGTCGTCGGGACGGTGCGCCGCGTCAGAAACGAGCGCTTTCGCGAGCACTGCTTCGAAATTCTGGGGGAGGCCGGGCGTCACCTCGCTCGGGCGGCGCATGCCGGGGCCGACTGACAGGCCGGTGACGAGCTCGTACAGGATCGCTCCGATCGCGAACACGCTCGCGCGGGCGACGCCGGGCTGGCCGCTGCGCTCTTCGGGGGCGAGACATGCCTTGTCGCGCGGGAGGATCGGCGAGCGCGCCGCGAGCTCGGGCGAAACGTTATAGAAGCCGAACTCGTTCTCGACGAGCGAGGACGGATGCACGAACAGGCGGTGCCCGGCGCGGTGCAGATTCGCGACCTCGACGCAGAGGGGCACGACGATGCCGACCGCTTGCTTGAGGTTCATCCGCTCGCCGCGGGCGCGAACTTCCTCCAGACGGGCCCGGAGGGTTCCGGGGATGACGGCGGCTCCGACTGGCAGGGGGGTGGCGAGGCGCTGTGAGGTCGTCACCATGGGAACGGGGGGGCCATACTAGCCTGCTTCACGTCGATTTCCAGTGTTGGCTGAACATGCCCGCAAGAAGGCTCTACAGCGCGGTTTCGTCGCTGCGGGCGGGACCGGTCCACGGATTTCGCCGCGTGCGATAGGTGCCCCGGACGAAACCTCCGAGCACGGGCGCGATGTTCTCGGGAATGTCGGCGTCCCACTCGCCGCCGCTCACGTAGTCCGACGGCGCGCCCGACGCGTCGAGCAGCGCGAAGCCGGGTCGCACGTCGACCGGCACGCCGAGCTTCACGAGGTCGTGGTGGAAGTCCGCCGTGTCCACGCGCAGGAGCCGTACCCCCGCGAGCGCTTCCTGCAAGCGCCGATTCGAAAGCGCGACCGAGACGCCGTTGCAGGGAGCGCAGTCGACCGAGGTGACCCAGAGCACGAGCTTCTGGTGCTCCGTGTCGGCCAGCGCGCGCTGCGCCTTCACGAGTCCGGCGAGGCTTCTTACCTCCGTACCCGGGTCGACCAAGGTCAGCTTGCCGAGCGGCGTCACGCGCGTGGCGGCCTCGCGCGTTGCACTCCCGGCGCGTTCGCCGGCCGGACGCACCGGCGGCGCGCTCGGCGCGGGCGGCGGGGGGGCGAGCTTGAACGGCGCAGCGACCTTGGGCGGCACGGCCGGCGTCAGGAACGACGGGGGGTGAGCGGCGAACGTGAACAAGGCGGCCATTCCGATCACGATGGCGAAGAGGTGGAGCGCGCCGAGCACGATGCCGGCAATGGCGAGCCCCTGTCCGTGCTGCCTGCCCTCCGAGCGCTTGATCTCGGTGTTCGCGACGACGCCGAGCACGATCGCGCCGATGCCGGCGATGCCCCAAAAGAAGCAGATCGTCCCGAACACCCCGACGACCACCGACAAGAGCGCCGTCGCGTTCAGGCGCGAGGTCGGCTCCGGCGTCATCGCCGGCGAGTATAGCGTGAGGGCGCCCGCCGCCGCTCGCCGTTACTTGCGTGGGATATCGAGCGTGGAAGCGAGGGCGCCGTCGAGCTGCTTGTCGCCGAGGTCGATGCCGTTCGCTTTGAGATCGAAGGCGAGGATGGCGTAGTACTCGTCCGCGCTCAGGCTTCCGGGTGCCTTCGGCGGCATCGACTTCACGACGAAGTCGGCGACGTCGGCCACGGTCTTGAACTGGGTCTTGCGGAACTTGGCGGTCGCCGGCGGATCGAGGGGCAGGGCGCCGTTGTCGAGCCCGACGACGGGCGGGGCCTTGCCGTCGTTGCCGTGCGCGCCATGGCACTCGGCGCAGTGCTTGCCGTAAAGCTCCTGTCCGGCGGCGGCTTGCGCGGCGAAGCCCTCGGCGGCCGGAGCGGTCGGTTCGGCGGCGGGCGGAGCGCTGCCACCGCAGGCGAGGAGCAGCGAGGGAACGGCGAAGAGGAGGCGTAGGTTCACGTGTCTTTTCCTAGGTGGAGGGCTCTAGCTCGCGCAGACGGGCGAGGACGTTCGCGACGACGCGGTCGCAGCGCGGCCGGTGGAAGCCGAAGAGCTCGGGCAGCGTGTCGCCGACGCGGCTCGAGAGGGAGCTTTGCAGGCGCTCGCGCGCGCGATGCAGGCGCGTCTTCACCGTCTCCTCCGGAATGCCGAGCACCTCGGCCGTCTCGGCGACGCTGAGCTGCTCGACCGAGCGCAGCACGAACGTCGTGCGGAAGGCTTCCGGCAGGCCGTCGACGGCTTCTTCGAGCAACGTTCGGAGCTCGCCATCGCTGGCGCGATTTTCTGGGCCGAGCACCGGTGAGGCCATCAAGAGCTCCTCGGACTCCGTATCGTCGAGAGATTCGACGCGCTTGCGTTTGCGTAGGCGGGCGAAGGCTTCATGGACGGCGATGCGAGTGAGCCAGGTGGAAAAACGGGCGCGCCCCGAAAATTCGGCGAGGTGAGCGAAGGCGTTGACATAGGCCTCCTGCATCACGTCGAGGGTTTCGTCCTCGTCGCGCAGGATCGCACGGACGGTTCGGTAGACGCGCTGGTTGTAGCGGCGCATCACTATTTCGAAAGAGTCGATGTCGCCGCCGCGCACGCGCGCGAGCACGTCATCGTCACTCGGGTCGGGGCTGTCCGCGGCTAGCACCGCGCCCGTATCGTCGCTCATGGGGGATATCTCGCGCCGGCACCCAATGGAGTAAAGGGCGCAGGGAAGGTTCCCGGTTTCGTGACGGCCTAGGGGCCGGCGGTCGCTGCGGCGGCGCCCTCGGTCTTCGCAAAACGCCAAAACTCAGCGAGATCCGCGGGGAGCGGGCAGCTGAGCTCGAGCGGCTCGAACGTGACGGGATGCCGCAGCGCGTAGCGGTGCGCGTGCAGGGCATGCCGGGGTAGCTCGAGGAGCTCGAGATCCGCTTCGGTGAGCTCGCCGTCGGCCGCTCGGGCGAGCATCCGCTCGTCGGGGCCGTAGAGCTTGTCGCCGACGACCGGGCAGCCGAGGGCCGAGAGGTGCGCCCGGATCTGATGCTGGCGACCGGTGTGGAGCGCGCAGCGCACGAGCGCGTAAGCGTTTCCCGCTTCGAGCACGCTGACCCCCGTGCGAGCGTCGAGACCCGTGCCCGGTGCCGCGACGCGCATCTTCACGCGCAGCGGGTTCTCCGCGTCGAGCTCGAGCGGGAGCTCGATGTCGCCTTCCGGCGGGATGCCGTGCGTGATGGTGAGGTAGGTTTTCTCGAGCGGCTGGGGCTGCCCGCGCCCGAGGGTGCGATCCTCGAGCACCCGTTTGAAGGCGCGATCGGCCTCGGGCGTGCGCGCCACGAGCAAGATGCCGCTCGTCTCGCGATCGAGACGATGAACGAGGGTCAAAAACTCGTTCGGGCGCGCCTCGCGCAAGCGCGCGATCACGGTGTGCTTGTGGTAGCGCGCCGTCGGATGCACGGCGACGAGCGGCGGCTTGTCGACGACGAGCAGGTGAGGATCCTCGTACAGGATCGGGAGCGGCGGCTGCTCCTCGTCCGGCTCGAACGGCTCGCGCCAGAGCAAGATCAGCGCACCCACGCGCACGCGGTCGCTCGAGCGCAGGCGCTTGCCGGTCGCGTCGAAGGCGCTCTTCTCGACGATGCGCTGCGCCCGCGTGCGGCTCGTGCGGCGAAGCTGGGCCTGCACGAACACGTCGAGCCGCTGCCCTGCGGCATCGGGCGGCACGCGCAGGACGCGGCGAATCGCGCCCTCCGGGACTCCTTCCGGCCTCACCACGGCGCTTTCGTCGAGGTCGAGCGGACGGGACATCCAGGAAAGCCTAGCGTCGGGCTCAGGGCTCGTCGCGCCGGACCGCGCCGGCCCGCCGGATCTCCGTGCCGACGCCCTTGTCGGTGAAGAGCTCGAGCAGGAGCGCGTGCCGGCGGCGGCCGTCGATGACGTGCACCTGCTCGACGCCCGCCTTCACGGCGTCGAGCGCGCAGCGCACCTTGGGGATCATGCCGCCCGTGATGACGCCGTCGGCGATGAGCTTTTCGGCCATCGTGGCGTCGAGCGAGCTCAGGAGCTCGCCGGTGCCGGTCTTCACGCCCTCGACGTCGGTCATCAAAATGAGCTTCGCCGCGTGCAGCGCGCCGCCCACGGCGCCGGCAGCGGTGTCCGCGTTGACGTTCAGGGAGCGCCCCTGGTCGTCGACGCCGATCGGGGCGATGACGGGGATGAAGCCGCTGCTCGCGAGCTGCTCGACGACGCCGGTCTCGACGTGCACGACCTCGCCCACGCGACCGAGATCCACGAGGACGGTCTCACCATGCTGGTCCTTGGCGGGCACGCGGTCGAGCTTCTTCGCGACGAGGAAGCGATCGTCTTTGCCCGAGAGGCCGATCGCGCGCCCGCCGTGCTGGCAGATCATGCCGACGATCTCCTGGTTCACGCCGCCGCCGAGCACCATCTCCACGAGCTCCATCGTCTCGTCGTCGGTGACGCGCAGGCCGCTCGAAAAGGTGCTCGTGATGCCGACGCGCTCGAGCATGCGATTGATCTGCGGGCCGCCGCCGTGAACGACGACGACGCGGATGCCGACGTAGCGCAGCAGGCAGACGTCGCGCGAGAAGCTCTCCTTGAGCTCGTCGTCGACCATGGCGTGGCCGCCGTACTTCACGACGAAGGTGCGGCCCTGGAAGCGCCGGATGTACGGCAGGGCTTCGTGCAGAACCTGGGCTTTGCTGATGAGATCGTCCATCGGCGGACGGGGCATACACCCGGTTTCGGCCCTTGGCCATGCCGGCTTTCACGGTCAGGGCTTGGTTCCCGGCAAGGCCGGGTGTAGACGGGCCCGCCCATGGACGTCCTGATGGTCACCGCCGAGCTCTCGCCCTACGTGCGCGCGACGCCTGCGGGTGACGTGGTTCTGGCTCTCACGAAGGGGCTACGGCAACTCGGGCACCGCGTGACGCTCGCGATGCCCCGCTACGCAGCCTTCGAAGAGCACGGCTTGCTCCTCGCGCGTCGCCTCACCCCGCTCTCGGTCGAAGGCGCGGACGTGACGGTCTTCGACGGCCAGCACTCAAGCGGCGCGGAGCTCGCCCTCTTCGACATTCCGGGTCTCGGCGCGCCGGGTGCGCTCGGCGCTCCCGAAGCGGACGCGCGCCAGGTCGACGGCTTTCGCTTGCTCGGGCGCGCAGCGGCTGCGCTCGTCGCCCAGCGGCGCGACCAGCAGCCGTTCGATGTCGTCCACGCGCACGATTGGCCAGGCGGGCTCGTTGCGGCGAGCCTCGCAAGCGGACCGCCCGTCGTGCTCTCGGTGTATCACCCGCGGCCGGCGCCGCTCGCGAGCGGCCTCGAGCGAGCGCGCATCGTCGTGTGCCCGTCGCCGAGCTATGCCGCGACGTTCAGCGACGCCGCGACGAGCGGCGCCCTCGCGAGCACGTTTGCGGCGCTCGCCGAGCCGGTCGTGGGCGTGACGAGCGGCCTCGACTACGCGACCTACAATCCCGCGACGGATCCGGCCCTGGAAGCGCGTTACGACGCCGAGGAGTCCGACGCGAAGGCCCGCACCAAGGGCGTCGTGCAGCGCGAGCTCCGGCTCGAGCTCGACATCGCGCGGCCGCTCGTGCTGTTTGCCGCGCCGCTCGACGCCGAGCACGGCGCGGACGTCGTGCTCGAGGCGTTGACCGATCTCTTGCGCCACCCGATCTCGATCGTCGTGGCGGCCACGGCGCCGGGCACGCTCGATGCGGGCTTCCGCGCCGCCGCCGCCGAGTACCCGGGCTCCGTCGCTTTCGTCGAAGCGCGTGATGCTGCGCTCGTCCGGCGCCTGCACGCGGCGGCCGACCTCGCGCTCGTGGTCCCGCGTGACGCCCCCTGCGAGCTCGGGCAGCTCGTGGCGCAGCGTTACGGAGCGATCCCCGTCGCGTACGCGGCCGGCACGGCGCTCGATACGGTGGTGGACGTCGACGCCGCGCTCGAGACCGGCACCGGGTTCTTGTTCGATCGCCCCGAGCGCATCGAGCTCGTCGGCGCCGTGGAGCGGGCGCTCGCCGGCATGGCGACGCCGGACGCCTGGGTCCGCCTCCGCCGGCGCGTGATGCGGCTCGATCTCGGCTGGGATCGGCCCGCGCGCCGCTACGCGCAGCTCTACCGGCGCGCGCTCGAGCCCGTCGCCAGCTAGCGCAGCGCTAGTCTGCCGCGGCCTTCGGCTCGACGAGCCCGAGCGCTCGTTGGAGCCAAAGAGCTCGGCAAACGGAGCGTCCGAGCAGCACGGCCAGGTGCAGCACGAGCACGAGCGCGACGCGAAACGCGCCGGGCCGACCGACATCGAGCGCTCCCGTGAGCAGCGCCCCCACGCCCACACAGGCGCTCGCAGCGACCAGCGCCGCGCCGAAGCCGGAAAGCACGGCGCCCGGAGCGCGGAGCAGCGCAGCGACACCGCGCCGGAGCGCCGCGGGGCTGCCGAGCGTTTCCTCCACGCACGCCGCGCTCGAGAGATCGCGCAGCGCGCCGAGACCGAGCACCACGAGCCCGCCGAGCGCGAGCACGGCGACGAAAGCGAGGTCTGCTCGGCGTGAGGTCGCCCCGACGAGCGCTTCGCGCAACCCCGCCGCGAAGGTCGCGAGCGCGAGCAACGCCGCGCTCTGCGCGAGCAGCGTGAGCCCCTGAAGCGCGACGAGCGGCGGAACCCGCGTCATCGCCGTGCCGAAGAGGTCCGACAGCGTTCGTGGCTCGCGGCGCGACAGCGCGACGAGGAGCACGGCGTACGGCACGACGAGTCCGAGCGCGAGCACGAGCCCCATGACGAGCTCGGCCTGAATCAGCGGTACCACCGCCGACCACAGCGTCCGAGCCACTTCCACGAGCATGAGCCCGCCCGGCTCGAACAGCAGCCGGTCACCCTCGGGAAAGCGCGTGATGCCGGTCGAGGCGACGGCGGCCACGAGCGGGGACGCGAGCACGAGGCCGGCGCCGGCGCGCAGCGCGAAATCCAAGCCGACGGCGAGGACGCGGTGCTTCATGGGCCGAGCACCGAAAGCGCCAGGGCACCGAAATACGTCGCACGCTCGAGGACGCGCGGCGTGCCCGCGCTCGCGCCCGGGATGCTCGCCGCGTTGTCGAGGAGATTGTCGTCGAGGGTCACGCGATGCTCGGGATCGACGACGACGTACGCCGGCGCCTCCGTGCTCTCCCACTCGAGCACGTGGAACGGACCGTGGCCGTCCCATTGCTCGCGGCGCCGGTTGCCGCGCCGGTCGACGAGGTCGATCGAGACCGGGAGCTCGAGCGAGCCATGGCGGTAGACGACGGCGCGTCCGCGGTGCCGGGTCCCGGGAGCGCTCGGTGCGGCGACGGTCTCGCGCCCGTCCGCGCGATCGAAAATGCCGGCGGGGGGCCGCACCTGGGTGCTCGCGAGCTCGTGCACGACGAAGTTCACGCGACCGCGCGCGTCGAGCGCCTCGACGAGCGTGCGACGCGCGTCGTCGCCGAGCCCTGCGCCCATGGCGGCGGTGAAGTCTTGGGGGGTCGGATGTTCGAAGCGATAGCGCCGCGCGTAGGCGCCGAGCGCGGCCTCGAAGCGCTCGCGGCCGTACACGCGCGCGAGCGTCTCGAGGATCGTCGCCGTGCGCGAGTACACGAGCGCGCCGAGCACACGAAAGCTCGGAAAATCCGCGGCAGGGCTCGAGACCGGCAAGTCCTCGGCGCGTTCGGCCGCGAAGGCGCGCCCGAGGCTCGTCGCGCTGAGCTCGAGGCCGAAGCCGTGGAACGCGGAGCCCGGCCCCCAGCCTACGTCGAGCGTGCGGAGCTCGGCGTAGCTCGTGAGCCCCTCGTCGAGGAAGGGCGAGCGCTCCTCATTCGTGGCGACGAGGCCGTAGAACCACTGATGCAAGAGCTCGTGGATCGTCACCGATTCGATGGCCCGAGCGCCGCTCCACGGCGCGTACCAGGGGCCGCCCGTCGTGATGAGCGTCGGGTACTCCATACCGCCTGCCTCGCCCGCGCGCTCCGGCGGATGCACCACGGTGAGCGTCGGGTAGGGGTAGCGGCCATAGAGCGCGGACCCGCGGGGGAGGCCCTTCTCGAGCGCGGCAAGCGTCACGTCCACGGACGCATCCTGATCGGGCGGGTAGAGCACGCGAACCGCGACGCCGTCGATGCGCGCGGTTCGCTCTCGAAACCGTGGCCACGCCGTCCAGGCGAAGTCGTGCACGCCGCGCGCGACGTAGCGGTCGTGCCGGCGCTCGCCGTGCGGCTCGCTCGCGACGCGCTCGCCGGTCGCGCCGACGACCGCCGCGGCGGGCACGTCGAGCGTCACGTCGTAGTCGCCGAAATCGGCATAAAATTCGGCCTGCGCGTGGAACGGGAAGTGCGCGAACGTGCCGTCCGCGGAGAGCTTCGCGAGCTTCGGGAACCATTGCCCCACGAGGTGGAAGTCGTCCTCGTAGCCCGTGCGGAGCACGACGGTGGGAAGCTTCGCGCTGAACTCGAGCTCGAGCGTCACGGATTGCCCCGGCTCGAGCGCGCGCGGCAGGGGCAGCCGGACGTCCGTCTCGTCGTCGGGCTCGCTCGGGCTCCCGTTCGCGCGCCCCTTCCAGAGATCGCCCGGCGCGAGCTCCGGCGCCGTGCAGTGCTTCACGTCGATGTAGCCCCAGCTGTCGCCGTGGGCGCTGCTGCGACCGCCGCCGAACGGCGAGTGGAGGAAGGCGGACTTCTCGTTCTTGAAGGCGTTGAGATAGAGGTGGAAGTAGAGCTCGTGGAGCGGAGCCGATGACGCGTTTCGGAAGGCGATGTGCTCTTTGCCTTCGACGCGGTGCTCGGCGGCGTCGAGGCGTGCTTCGATCGTGTAGCTGACGACGGGGGCGGGGAGCGCGCGGTCGGGGAGGGGAGGCGGAGTCGGGCTCGGATTCGGATTCGGATTCGGATTCGGGTTCGGGTTGGCAGCGGCGGCGGGGATGGGCTCGGCTCCGAGTGCGGGGCCGACGAGCGCGGCGCTCGAGCGCAGCAGCCCCAGGCCAAGCGTCGACGCGACGACGCCGAAGGCTGCCTCACGCCATGCCGGAGAGGCCATTCGAGCGCGCTTCGGCCGCGGCACTCGCTCGCCGCTATCGCCCTTCGGACAGGGCGATCACCCGCTGGTCGAGCAGGCCGTAGAGGATGCGGAGCGCTTCGAGGCGCGCCATGCCGCTGATGTCGAGCAGGGTTTCGATGCTGGAGGCGCCGTCGATCAGCGAGAGCAGGAAGCCGGCGCGATGATCGAGCGACAGCCAGCGGATCTCGTCGCCGGAGAGAGCGACCTGCACGATCTGCGCGAGCGAGCCGAGCCGCGCCAGATACATCTGCGAGAGGACGTCGGTGCAGCGCTCGCGGCAGCGCCGTGCCTCTTCGTGTTGGGGCTCGGCCTCGAGGATGCCTTCGGCGACGATCAGCGCGCCGCTGAAGTCGCCCGTCGCGTACCGATCCTTCATCGCGACGACTTCCGGATCATTGCTGCTCGGTCCGGGGGCGCCGCTCGAGATGCGCGCGTTCGGAAGCGGGAGCTCCATCTCGAGCGCGTCGGGCTCGGGCGCCGGCACCGGCGGCTGCGCTTCGAGCTCGAGATCGAGCTCGATCGCGGGCTGCTGGGGAGGAGAGGAGGGGCGCCGCGCCGGTCGCTCGGAGGCCGGGCGCGAGGGACGGGGCGTCCGCGACGTGCGGCGCGCCGGGCGCTTGTTCGAGGACGTCGGCGGTCCCGTGATCACGGCCGGCGGCGGCTCGGACTCTGGAGCGCGCTGCGGCGCCTCGCTGCCGGGCACGGGCGTCGCGCGCTCGAACAAGCCTGAAATGCCGTCGTCTTCGGGCGGTGGCTCGGGGGGCGCTGGCGCCGGATTCGGGCCCAGC
>DASUGE010000311.1:0-3151 GCA_036274215.1 Polyangiaceae bacterium
CGCGCGCCGAGCGTCCCCACACCCTCGAGCGCGCTCGCTCTCGGTCCCACGACGGTTCGCGCCGCACTACCGGCCGAAGCCGCCGCGGCTCCCGCGACGTCCGGCGCCGTGGAGTCCTCCCGGCACGGCGCCGCACGCGATGTACCCGCGCCCGCGAGTGCCCCCGCGCCGTCCCATTCGACGTCCCGCGCCGCACTTTCCCCCCCGTCGCCCGCGCCGAGCACCGCGCGCGAGCCCGTGCCGATCGCGCCCGTCGTCGCCCCGGACGTCGAAGCCACGTTGCGCGTCACGTCCGACCCGCCGAGCGTCGTCACCGTGGAGGGACCGGGCGTCGCGCAAACGAGCTCGACACCGGTGCGAGGCCTCACGCTGCCGCCCGGGAGCTACCGCGTGACCTTTCGCAGCGAGACGTACGGCGCGCCCGTCGCCACGCAGGTCGCGCTCGCGCCCGGCGTGCGCCGCAGCGTACACGCGGATTTTCGCGCCGCCGTGCCCGCGATCACGGTTCGCTGAGCGTCGCGCCCAAAAGCTGCGAGGTCTGGCGCAGCGCTTCGTAGAGCGCGATTGCGACGGCGTTCGCGAGGTTGTGCGAGCGCACCGCACCGAGCGTCGGAATTCCGACGGCCGAGTCGGCGTGCGCGTCGACGAGCTCGGGCGAAAGTCCCACGCTCTCTTTGCCGAACACGAGCACGTCGCCCGGCTCGAAGCTCACGTCGAGGTAGCTCCGCGGCGCATGCGCGGTGAAGAGCCACTTTCGCGGCGGCGCGCCCTGCGCGCGGCCGATCGCAGCGAGAGCCGCGTCGAACGTCTCGTGCTGTCGCACGTCGACGAGGTGCCAGTAGTCGAGCCCCGCGCGGCGTACGGCGTGCTCGTCGATGCGAAAGCCGAGCTTGCCGACGAGGTGCAGCGGCGAGCACGTCGCGGCGCACAGGCGCGCGACGTTGCCGGTGTTCGGCGGGATTTCCGGCTCGACCAGCACGACGTGAAACGGTCGAGCCTTCGGCGCAGCGCGCAGTCGCTCTATACGCACTTGATCGAATAGGTGTGAGTGTGGCCCATGGCGGTGCTCGAGCGCTTGCTCAGGATCATGCCGGAACGAAGCTTCTCGAAGTCGGCGTCCGTGAACGTCAGCGTATGGATGTGGTTTTGCTCGAGCGGCAGCGCGTATTCGGTCGGTGAGCCCGCGTTGAGCTGCGCGGCGGTGATGGGTGTCGTGAGCGGAAGGTGATCGTGGCTCTCCATGCTCGTCTGAACGAGGTTTGCATCGGTCGTGCACTCGGCCGTGGCCGAGCCGCCCGCCCCCGCGTTGTTCGACGCACCCGCGGCGAGCCCCGCCGCCGCGCCGCCAGCGCCGCTCGTTGCGGGATTGCCTGCGCCGGCGCCCGCGCCACCGCTCGGAGGGTTCTCCGAGCCTCCCGCCCCGGCGCCACCGTTCGCCTGACCGTCGTCGCCGTCATCGGCGCAGCCGGAAAGCCACGCCTCGCTCACAACCACGCTGATCCCGAGCTTGATGAAGGCGATCCGGTCCATGGCCTCTCGGGCTCGGCAGAAGAGTACCACTCGTCAGTCGGCCCAGCGACCCGCGGGAAGCGTGAGGCTCGCCGCTTGCTTGACGGCGCTATCGGCCGGCAAGTAGCCTCGCCGGTCGGTGCCGGTGCCGCGCACGATGAGAGTCCGTCTAGCCGCTGCGCTTGCCCTCGGGCTTTCCGTGCTCGGCGGGTCTCGCGTGGCTCACGCCGATCCGCTGGATCCGGCGGTGGAGCGGTTCGTCACGAACCCCGGCTGCAAGACGGCGAGCGGCGTCTACACGCCCGAGGGGTTCTCGGGCGGCCGCAGCAATCCGTGCGAGGCCGACCAGGCAAGCTTCGCGAAGCTCGTGAACCAGTTCGGCTTCGCGCTCGCGCCGACGGCGATGCACTCGGCGCGCACGACGGGCTTCGGCGGCTTCCACCTCTCGATCGAAGCGAACTACACGACGATCAGCGGCGGCAAAGAGTACTGGAAGGCGGGCACCCAGGGTGCCGTCAACCCGAACACGGGCGCGTTCTCCGATCGCAACACCGCGCCGCCCTCGCTGCTGCAAAACTACTCGCTGAAGTTCCGCAAGGGCTTCGGTTTCGGGCTCGAGATCACGGGTGTGGTCGGTTTCGTGCCGCAGACCAGCATCATCAACGGTGGCGCCGACGTACGGCTCTCGCTGCTCGAGGGGTTTCGCACGGGAATTCCCGGTGTGCTGCCCGACATCGCCGTCGGCTCGGGCGTGCGCACGATCACGGGCACGCAGCAGTTTCAGCTCACGGTGATGGGCCTCGACGGCGTGATCTCGAAGCCCTTCGCGATCGCCGACTCGTCGGTGATCAACCCATGGATCGGCTACCAATACCTCTTCATCTGGGGTGATTCCGGGCTCATCGATCTCACGCCGGGCACGGACGCGATCCAGTCGTGCAACTACTCCGGTCCTGCGATCCCGGGCAATCCCGATCCCACGAAGACCACGCAGCCGGACGGCAGCGGCGCGCACGTCTACGACGGCAGCCCCGTGTGCCGCGGCGGGCAGCCCTACGACTTCAACAACAACACGGTGTTCGACCCCGTGCGGCTCCGGCGTCACCGCCTGCTCGCCGGCTTGAACTACCGCTACGAGATGGTGATGGTCGGCGGCCAATTCATCATGGATCTCGTGCCGCCCGCGAGCGCGCAGCCCGAGCAGAAGAACAAGGACTTCCTCGGCGGCGAGGATCGCCAGTATAGCTTCGTGTTCGAGCTCGGCGCGATGTTCTGAGACCGCCCGCCTGCCCGTCGCCGGGCTCCGATAGCGACCGTCCACAGACGCGCCTTCGAACGGCGTGGAAGCGAGACTGCAGCGAGCCACACCGCGAGAACGCCGTGACGGCTGTTGAGCTATTCGGGCGGCGCGGTGCTCGACATCCGGCTATGTGCTCGTGGGAGAACGACAACGCGGCCCGTCGTTGACAAGCGCCCGGATCCGAGCGGCGGGGGTTGCGTTACTGAGGAGCGAGCTCGCGAAGCGCTTGCCGGACGACCTGCTCGAGGGAAGAGACGGAATGCGGAATGCGTGCGACAGCGCGCTTGGCTTCACTCTCGCGGAAGCCCATGCCGACGAGGGCTTGAAACGCTTTCGCGCGCG
>DASUGE010000312.1:0-4054 GCA_036274215.1 Polyangiaceae bacterium
TGTCTACAACCGCCCGGATGTGCGAGCCGGGGGCTTAGAGTTACTGAGGAGCGAGCTCGCGAAGCGCCTGCCGGATGACCTGCTCGAGGGAAGAGACGGAATGCGGAGTGCGTGCGAGAGCGCGCTTGGCTTCACCTTCGCGGAACCCCATGCCGACGAGGGCCTGAAGGGCTTTCCCTCGCGTATCAGCGACGGCGGGAGCGACAGCGCCGCCGTACGGAGTGCCGTCGGCGTGGGCGAAAGAGAGCCCAGAAGAAGGCGTACCGGAGATGACGAGCGAGCCACTGTGGGCGGCGCGGTGGTGGGCTCCACAGAGCGTGAGGAGATTGTCCATGAGGTGTTTCCCTCCTTCGCAGCGGCGCTCGAGGTGGTGCGGCTCCGTAAAGACCGCGTGCCGACAACCAGGAACGCGACATTTCCCGCCGTCTCGGCGAAGGACCGTGCGGCGCATTGCCGGCGGGATAGTCTGCGTCGCGCGGACCCGACGCGCGTCCACGTGGGCGGGACCGCCGGCGTCGTTCTGACCGCCCACGTGGGCTTCGGCGTGTCCGACGTGCTGAGCATCGCACTCGGCCATCTCGAGAATTTCGGGAGCGACTTCGATGAGCTCACCGCGACCTTGTTGCGTGGCCCGGCGGCAGCCCTCGCAAACCATGAGCGCGATTTGGTAGCTTGAGCGCCCCGCGTCCTTTTTGCCCTCAAGGGCCTGCCGGCAGAGCAGCAGAAAGGCTGCGTCTTCGTCGAGCGGCTCCCCCGCATCGCGGCGGATTTTTGCCATCGCTTCGCGAAAGGTCGCGAGCACCTCGCCTGAGAGCTCGAGCTGGAGGATGTGGCGCTTGAGCCGGGAGTCCGGAACGTCGCCGGGGGCGCTTCCCGGACGATGCCCGCGGACGAGCTGCTCGACTTCACGCACTGTCCGGCCTCGGGCAGCTTCGAGCCACTCCTTTTCGGTGGCCGGAATCGCGACGCGCGTGACCTCGCGTGCGACCGAGAAGTTGATGGCTCCCGTTTGGAGCTGCCCTGCGGTTTCGGGCAGCTCCTCGAGGGCTTCGGCCACGCGGAGCTTCTCCTGCGTGAGCTTGGGGCCGTACCCAAAAAGACGCTCGGTGTATTCCAGGAACGACGCGAAGCCGAGGCGACCGTGCGCTCCCGTGCGCCGCGCCGTGAGGAGCGCGCGTCCTTCCTCGAAATCTAGCCCCGCTCGCTCGGCGGCGAGACGCACGAGCTCTTCGTGTGCCAGACGCCACGAGGCGTCGTCACCCTTCAAGACGATAGCTGCTGACATGGTCGAACCTCCCTGACCACGCGACGCACGGGCGTCGGAGTCTCCAAGGCCCTCTCTAACACGCAGATTTTCGACCTCGCCTGAGTCCAGCTGACGTCGTTCTGCGCCCCCGAACGAGAGCAAAGTCATCCGAGCGGCAAAAGCGGCCGACGGCTCATCCTGACGCAAGGCGACGGCGTTTACGGCGCGAGCACCGTTACTCGACCCTTCGATGCCCACGAACTCTGTCAAGCACATTCCGAGGAAAATGCTCACGGAACGCGAGATCTCGTCAGCAACACCAAATCACTACCGCTCTAGGCGTCGGGGCGGTCCTTTACAATCTGCCGCGTTTCCGTCTTCCACGAGCCCACAGCCCCCGAGGCCGAGCACCGCGCGGGCCAACAATCTTTTCAGCCGTCACCACGCTTCGGAGGCGGGCGGTCTACCACGACCCTCGTTTCACATCGTTCGATACTCGCGCCACATGGCAACCAAGCCCCCCGCGCGCCCAGCGCCACTTCTCCGAACGTCACGCGCGGCACGTCACGCGCGGCACGTCACGCGCGGCACGTCACCGGTCCCCATCGGCTCCGCCCAATGCCGTCGTGCCTCCGCGCCGGCTTGGCCGGCGCTTGGGGGCACCCGCAAGCGCAGGCCAAAGGCCGAGTCGCGGGCCGCACCTCGCCGTGCCCATGTGGGGGGCAACTGCAGCTCCCTCAGTGAGTGGTGGCCGACGCGAGCCCGTTGCCGACGACGCGATGCAGTCGCAGGCAACCGCTTCGGATCGGCGCGCCGGCGAAACCCTAGTTACACCCGATCGGGTCGTTGCTGAGGACGATATCGTCCATCCAGACGTCGTTCGCGGCGCTGCTGAAGCTCTGCCAACCGAAGACGATCTCGGGGGCGGCGGAGCCCTCGCCGGCGAACTTTTTCGCGAGCCAGTCCGCCGGCATCATGCCGTTTTGCCACTGGTCGGTGCCGATGCTCGTGATGTCGTGGATGGGCATGCCGTCGGCGGTCGCGTGGAGCGTGTTCGGCGACGCGTCGGCGAGGAAGGCGACCTCGATGCAGGACCACATGTTCGGCTGGACCACGGGACCCGTGGCCATGTGCCACTTGTCCATGGTGGGCGAGATGTTGTCGCTCGGGACTTCGTTCGTGCCGATGACGCCCTTGATCTCGCCGAAGCGCACCTCGTCGTTGGCGTTGCCGGAGGTGCGGCGCAAGACGATGAGGCTCTCGTGGTTCGCGCTCGAGTCCGTTTGCTGACCGAGCTTGCGCGTCATGTAGATCCAGGCGCGCACGTAGAGCTTGGTGGTTCCCTTCGGCAGCGCGCGCACGAGCTGCGCGGGGTTGCCGTCGCCGTGGAAATGCACGGCCTTCGTCCCGCCGTGCACGTGCATGCTGTCGGTGAGCGCCAGGATGCTGCCCGCCGGGTTTTGCGGGTTGTTCTTTTGGTACGAGATGAAGTTGTCCCAGCCCGTGGGCTGCATCCCGACGGTGCTCGACTCGAAGTCCTCTTTGAAGAAGCCGGTGGCCGTGCTGCCGCCCGTCCCTGCCCCGCCGCCGGCCATGCCGCCGCCACCCGCGGTCGGGCCGGTGCCGGACATCCCGCCGAGCGGTGCACCAGCGCCGGCGGCCGCACCGGCAGCACCGGCGAGCGCGCCGCCAGCTCCCGCACCGCCGAGCGAAGCTCCAGCGACCCCTCCGGTCCCCGCGAGGCCCGCGCTGCCTGCGCCACCGGCACCGGAAGCGGTTCCAGCCGTGCCGCCGTTCATCGGCGTCCCGCCGCTTCCGCTCACGCTGCCGCCGACTCCGCTCATCGCCCCGGAGCCGCTGCCGCCGCGTCCTCCCGTGGACATGGCACCGGCGCTACCCGCCTTGGGGGTGCCGTTCATCTGCTTGCCGTCGTCGTCGTCGGCCGGCGTGCTCGAGCACGCTGCGGCGAGCGAGAGCGCGGCGACGAAACCGAGGCCGGTCAAGGTGGAGTGCGAGAGGCGAATCGGCGAGCGCTGGCGCGCAGAGCGAGGCTTGGATGTCGACAAAGGGAAGCGTCAGTATAGCGTGATCAGGCAGCCACGCCGAGGCCGGCTCGCCTGGCTTGGCGCCGGTACGTGCCGGGTGCCGCTCCTACTGCACGTTTGAAAGCTTTGCTGAATGCGGCTTCGGAGTCGTAGCCGACGCTCGCAGCGACGGTCGAGAGCGAGGCGCGCCCGTCGCGCAGCAAGCGCTGCGCTTTCTGCATGCGCCAGCGCGTCAGGTAGTGAAGCGGTGGCTCGCCCACGAGGCGGTTGAAGCGCACGGCGAACGCCGAGCGCGACATGCCCGCGCTGGCCGCGAGCGACTGCACGGTCCAGCCACGGCCCGGGTTCTCGTGGATGAGCCCGAGCGCCGCGCCGACCTGGGGATCCGCGAGAGCACCAAGCCAGCCGCTCGCTTCGGGAGCGACGCTTGCCAGGTGCGCGCGCACGATCTGAACGAAGAGAATGTCGGCGAGCCGGCTCACCACCGTCTGCGCCCCGGGACGCGTCGACCCCGCCTCGGACGCGATGAAGCGCAGCGTGGGATCGAGCCACTCGACGAGCGCGCTCGCCCCGCCCCGGAGCAGGACGACGCGCGGGAGCGCTGCAAGCAGCGGATGCCCCACCGGATCCTCGAACACGATCTTGCCGCACACGAACAGCGAGCGCTCGCCGCGACCGCCGATCTCGAGCGAGACGGGGCCGGTCTTCTTCTCCTTCGCGATCAGCTCGGGCAGGCTGAGGGCGCGCGACGTTCCGCTCGACA
>DASUGE010000313.1:0-5157 GCA_036274215.1 Polyangiaceae bacterium
CGACGGCGACTGGTCGGTGGTCGACGTGGCTCCCGTCAAGAAGCTCGCCGTTCCGGTATCCCTCGCGACGATTCGCGACGACAAGAAGCTCGCCGAGATGCAGATCCTCAAGCGGTCACGACTCTCCGTCGTCCCCGTGACTCCCGCCGAGTTCAAACGGGTGCTCGAGCTCGGCAAGACCAAGGTTTAGCTAGTTCGCGCGCTCATCTCCGCAGTGCGCGAGCACCGCGCGCCGCGCCCCATCCCGACCCCCAAAATCCATCTCTGCTAGAAGTGGAACTTACGTTCCGCCTTCGGCCTTCACGTCGCGATGCTCTTTGATCTCGATGAGAGTCGAGAGCGCTTCAATCTCGCGCTTGGTCTGGATCTCGCGCTGCCGGAGACCCTTGAGGTCGGCTTCCACTTTGCGGACGTTCGCCTCGGTGTCGCGGAGCGCGTCACGAAGCTTGTCGCGTTCACCCTTGAGGAGCTCGATTTCGATCGCCACGGCTCGAGACCTTAGGCGAGGGGACCAAACGCGGGCAAGGGCGGGTTCATAACTTGTGGAAAAGAAAGTGACGATTCAGCGTGTTTTTGGCTTGAACGGTGCGGTTTCGGGGGGTAAAATGAACGGTGAAGCTCGCGGCACACCTGCTCGCGAGTGACACGTTTCGCAGAAGGTTTCGAGGGACGCTGCGGCGGGCGTCGAACGCGGTGGTGCTGAGCCATCGCCGGTCGGAGCTCGCAGCCGCTCGTTCGCGGAAAGGGCTCACCGAAGGTCTTTCCCCGAGCGGGTGAACAATGCGCCGGCTGCTCCGATACGTGGGACGGCCAGCTTCGCTGTCGCGAGACAGCAGGGCTCCTCGGACTGGAAGGTACCTCGATCTCACCTTCGCCGCGGACGTTCGCGCGTTCACGGTGGGGCGATCTCGGCGGGTGCTCGGGCGGCAAGGCGGACTCCTTGCTTTGCGGCGCGGGCACGTCGCGACCAGAGGTACCTGTCGCCAGGCGCACTCGGGCCTCCGTGCAGCCATGCGCGTGCTCGAGCCGCTCGGCACAGCCGGTCGACACTCGGAGCGAAAGTTTCGATGTCAGCCGCCCGTGGTCCTCGGACCAACCGTCGCTCGGCGGAAGCTGGGCCCGACGGGCGGGGTCACCGCTCACTCGAGGGCGTGCTCGAGTTTCATCTTCGATCCAGCAGACCGCCGGCGGAATGTCGCGCGAAAGCGCGCAGTCCGTCGGCCGAAGGCGCTCCGAACCCCGTGGAGCGCGGAGCCGTTCACGCGCGCTCCGCACGAAACGGGCTTGGGGCCAGCAACGGGTAACCGCCGCAAGGCGTTGCCCGCGGCAGGGCTCCCGGAGCGTCAGACGCGGCTCGCGCGAGCACGAAACCGGAAGAAGACGCCGGGGCCGTGCTTGCCTGGGCGGCCGAAGCGGGCAGCGCGCCGTGAAGCCAGCTGCTCACGCGTGCCGGGTAAGCCGGCACGCGGACCATCGAGGTGAGACTCGGGTGCTCTTTGACAAACTGGGTTCGCACGTCCTCGTTCGACGCACCTCGCGCGCGCACCTTCCGGCAGGAAGCTCTGCTCGACGCACCCCGCGGACCGGCTGCACGGAGTCGCATGCTCCGTCCGGTGAGCTCGCGGGACTCGGTGCGCAGCACCACCACCGAGCATCGATTCGACTCGGTCGTGGTGCGACGGCAGGTAACTGCCGTAGCGAGCCAAAGGACGAGACGCTCGTGGACGCGTCCCCGCCCCGCCGCTAACCGCGGAGGGACCGAGCACGCGTTCCGGGCTCCCGAGTCAACGGCGCCCTCGCGGGTCGCCAGAGCCGCCTCCGGTGACGGAGCATCGAGGGGCGGTGCTTCGGAGCCGGCTCGAGCGTCAGAGATCGAAACACAGGTGAGGCTTCCCCAGCCGACGGCGCGGGAGGTTCGCGGGCGCGCCGCGCACCGCAGCCTGATGCCACCGATCGAAGCCGCGGCGCTAACGGCGCCGCAGAAGCCCCGGATCGAGCAGGCGCGAACCTCGCGGATCCGGAACGCTTGAGCCCAGAGAGCGAGATGGTGCCCCGGTTTTTTTCGCCGGGGAGCCGGTGAGAAACCCTCGGCACGGGGCGCGATGGCGCCCACCCACCGGCAAGCAGCTTCCGTGAGGGCGGCGCTCGGGAAACCGACGCTGCCCTCACGTTATTTTGTGCGCTCGGGTTTCACGGCGGGGAGCTCGACGAGCTCGCCGCCTGCTGCGACGCGGAAGCGCGTGCGCGTCGTCGAACGATGAGGAGCGCTCGCACCGCTCGTCAGGTGCTCGAGCGCGGAGCGGCGCCGCTCGCTCGGACGTGAGTGCACGCGCGTGAGCACGGCGCCGCGCTCGAGCCTGAGCGTGATGCGCGTTCGCCACACGACGCCCGCACCGCGCTGGAGTTGCTCGCTGGTGGCGCTCGGATGACGCAGCGGACGAACGGTGCCGTCGTGGTGCGGAACGAGCCACGTCGTCGTGCCGGCCCCGCCGCGCAGCACGACCTCCTCTTCGGTGACGACGACGACCTCGGAGGGCGCGGGCGCGGATTTCTCCGTCACTTTGCGTACTCGCCCGTGTCGGGCGGCGGGACGACCGCGCCGGCATCCCTGCTTTTGCTCTTGTTCAGCCGAGCCCCGCCGTCGTCGCTTTCCTCGCGGGCTTCGCTGCGCGGGCGCTCGAAGCGCGGCGTGGTCTCGGCGCTGCAGCCGGGCCCGAAGCCGGTCGCGTCGATCTCGAGGTCGGTGCTGCCGCTGCGCTCGTCGCCGTCTTTGTTCTCGTGCACGACCTCGAGCCGCACGCTGCGTTTGCCCGCGCGGGCCGGCGAGCAGTACGCGACCAGATAGTACTTGGCGTGCGTGGCGGCGACGCGCGCTCCCGCCTCCTCGAACGCGATCGGCAGCGTGTCGGCGTTCTGGGAGTGGATCACGCCACCGGCGGCAAAGCTCAGGTACGGGACGTCTTCCCCGACGCCGATGCCGATCACGTCGTGCTTCGTCTGGTCGAGCGCCTCGTAGAGCTTGTCGTCGGGGGTTCGCCCGGCGAGATCCGGGCCGCCCGCGAACACGACCAACGTCGCGAGCTCGATGGGCTTGGCGTTGCCTCGAGCGGCGCGCTCGAGCTCGGCGAGCCCCGCGACGACGGCCCCGTTCAGGTCGCGGGATTGATCCTTGCTGCTGGCCTTCAAGAGCGACACCGCGGAAAATGCCGTGGAACCGCGCGCGTAGTCGCCCACGACCTTGAGCCCGGGGCTGCCATCGTAGGCGCGCACGCTCACGGGCAGCGAGTCGCGGAGCTTACGCACGAAGGCCTCGACCGCCTGCACGTACTCGGCGCGCCGCTCCGCGCTCGGGTTGCCGCTCAGGTCGACGAGCAGAAGCACACGCTCGTGCGTGACGAGGTCGCGCGACAGAAGCATGCGGCCGACTTGCTTGGGGTCGAGCTCCTGTCCGTTTTCGTAGATATGGAAGTTTTTGGGCTCGAGGTCGGTGACGGGCTGGTCCCCCTCGGTGACGCCCACGTAGAGCGCCACGTTCGAGGGCTTCTGCGCGCTCGTGGCGAGCGTCTCGACGCGCACGCCGCCGAACAGCGAGCAGCCGGTCGTGAACGCCGCGAAGGCGAACGCGAGCGTGAGGCGCTGCGGGCCGTCGCTCATTCCCACACCGTGCGTAAAGAACGCGCGTCGTCGAGCATGTCCTTCATTCGATACGAGAGCTCCGCGGGCAGCTCCGCCTCGGAAAATGCGCGAACCTCGAGGATCTCGAGCGGGTTCTCTGCCGCAGCACCGGTGAGCTCGAGGCGCGCCTCGACGAGCACCGTCACGGCGTGAAAGCGCGCGTCACGCTCCGGGTCCGAATACACCCCGATGAGCCGGCCGAGCTCGAGGACCTTGCCCCCCGTCTCCTCGGCGAGCTCGCGCGTGAGCGCCGACCGGAGCGTCTCGCCCCATTCGAGCGTCCCGCCCGGCAGCGCCCATTCCCCGGTGTCGCCACGGCGAATCAGCACCCAGCGACCGTCGGGGGTGCGGGCCGCCGCCACGATGCCCACGACGGGCCGGCGCAGCACGTGCCGCAAGACTTCTTTGGCGATTCCGAAAAGAGCAGAAGGGATCCTCACGTCGCGGGAGCATGCCGTGTTCCCGCGCGGCTGTCCTGCGTGGTATTCCCGGCACCCCTCGTCCGGCCGAGCCCATGCGTCGAGCCACCATCCTCTGCTCTTTGGCTCTCGCTTCCTGCTGGGAGCGCGCGGAGCCTCCGGGCGCCGAGGCTCGTCCCCTCACGCTCACCGTGGCAGCCGCGTCGGCCGCTCCGCTGCCCAAGCGCGCTCTGCCCACGCGCACGGCGCCGCCGGGCACGATCGAGGACAACCTGCCGTTCGCGCCGACGGGCGAGCGCGCCGCGAGCATCGCCTGGCGCACGTGGATCTACACGGACGTAGGTCCCCAGCGCACCCGCTACGGCTACCTGCGCGCCGGCGCGGTGGTCGACGTGCGCGGCCCCCCGATCAAGAACGACGGCTGCGACGGCGGCTGGTACCGCGTGAACCCGCGCGGCTTCATCTGCTTGGGTCTCGGCGCGACGCTCGAGCTCGACCACCCGGTGGCGGTCGCGGCCGCGAAACGCGCCGTGCGCGGCGAGCGGCTGCCTTACGCCTACGCGCTCTCGGCCGACCCGGCGCCGCTGCTCTACTTTCGCCTGCCCACCGCGCGCGAGATGCACGACTCCGAGCAGGTCGACATCGCCAATCGCGGAGCGATCGCGCTCGAGCGGATCCAGCGCCTCGGCATCCAGGCGCTCTTCCCCGGCGGCGAGCCGCCGCCCTTCCTCGCGAACGGCGCGAAGCTGAAGAAGCCGCACGGCGTGAAGCAGCCGCTGCGCTACGCGTACCACGCCGGGCAAGCGAGCGTGGACAGCGGCTTCGCGTTCACGCACACCTTCGACTGGGAGGAGCGCCGCTTCGGGCTCACGACCGAGCTCGACATCGTGGCTCTCGATCGCACGAAGCCCGTCGTGCCGAGCGAATTTCACGGCGTCGCGCTCGTCGAGGGCGAGGATTTGCCCGTGGGCTTCGCGATGGGCGGCGGGCAGCGCTACACGCTGCACCCGGACAACCTGCTCTACGCGGGCTCCTCGCTCGGCCGTCGCGAGCCGGTGAAGCT
>DASUGE010000314.1:0-2039 GCA_036274215.1 Polyangiaceae bacterium
AACTTGGTTGCCATGTGCGGCCGGAAGCTATCCCGCCTTGGGGCGGCGCGCAAAGCGCGGCGGACGGCGGGGCGCGAAGCGTGACCGACGACCTCGTTCTCGCCCGTGATGCGGTGCTCGCTCGCGTGGGCGCCGCGCCCGAAATAGGGGTGGTTCTGGGCTCGGGCCTCGGTGGCTTCGCGAGCGCGCTCGCCGGGGCGGTGCTGGTCCCCTACGATGAGATCCCAGGCTTTCCGAGCACTCGGGTCAGCGGTCACAGCGGGGAGCTCGTCTCGGGGACGGTCGGCGGCGCCAGGGTCGCGTGCCTGTCGGGACGGGTGCACCTCTACGAGGGGCACGCCCCTTCGCGTGTGGTGTTCGGCGTCCGGCTGCTCGCCGCTCTCGGCTGCCGCGCGGTCTTTTTGACGAATGCGGCGGGAGGGATTCGCGCGGACCTCGCCCCGGGCTCCCTCGTCCTCATCAACGATCATCTAAACCTCACCGGTCAAAGCCCGCTCGTCGGCCCCGAAGAGCCGCCCTTCCCACGGTTTCCGGACATGACGGAGACCTACGATCGCGAGCTCCTAGCCCTCGGCCGTGACGCGGCGCGCGAGCTCGGGATCTCGGTCGGCGAAGGCGTGTATGCGGGGCTTTTGGGTCCAGCGTACGAGACGCCGGCCGAGATCCGCATGCTGTCCACGCTCGGTGCCCACCTCGTCGGAATGAGCACGGTGCACGAGGCGATCGCGCTCAGGCACCGTGGCATCCGCGTCGGCGCGCTCAGCATCGTCACGAACCTTGCAGCGGGCCTGGGCGAGCGCCCCCTCGACCACGCCGAAGTGCAGGCCGCGGGCGCGGCCGCACGGCAAAAAGTGGAGTCCCTACTCACCCTTTGGATCACCAAAGCCCGGGGCGCGCTAGGCTTCGGACAATGAGCGCTCCGCTCTCCCCCGAGCTCGCCCGCCTCGTGGAAGCGGCGCGGCTCGTCCGGGAGCATGCGTACGCGCCGTACTCCGGCTTTCGCGTGGGCGCGGCGATCGAGACGCCGAGCGGCGCCGTCTACGCCGGAGCGAACGTCGAGAACGCCTCGTACGGCGCGACGATCTGCGCCGAACGCAGCGCGGTTGCGTGCATGGTCGCCGCCGGCGAAAGCGCCATCGCCCGCGTCGCCGTTTACACGGAAGCGGACACGCTCAGCATGCCGTGCGGGATTTGCCGTCAGGTGCTCGGCGAGTTCGCGAAGAGCGCGACCGTCGTCGCCGCCGGCCCGTCCGGCGCGCGAACGGTTCCGTTCGCCGAGCTCTTGCCCGAGCCTTTCGGATTCGCGCCCCCGGGGGTAGGGCCGTGACGCGCGCGAACCCCGCCGCTCCACCCCGTATCCTGCCGGGGAGCCCGCCGGAGGTCGTGGTGTACGACGAGCCGCACGCCTGTCCGTACGTCTCGGGGCGAGTGGCCATCTTGCCGCTGCGCGTTCCTGCCCGACAGCTCGTCGGCATCGAGCTCGACGATCGTCTGCGTGCGGGCGATCGCCGGCAGGGAATGTTCCTCTACCGCACGGCGTGTCCGGCCTGTCGCGCCTGCGAGCCGATTCGCCTGGACGTGAGCGCATTTTCGCCGAACCGCACCCAAAGGCGTGTGCTCGCGCGCGGTGACCGAGAGCTCACGCTCGAGCTAGGCCCGCCCGTCGCCGACGATCGCCGGGTCGAGCTCTACAACCGACACAAGCTCCTGCGCGGGCTCGGCGACGGCGAGATCGACCTTGCCGGCTACCGAGAATTCTTGGTGATGACCTGCTGCGACAGCTTCGAGATGCGCTACCGCAAAGGCGGTCGGCTCGTCGGCGTGGCGCTCGTCGATCGCGGCGCGCAGGCGCTTTCGGCCGTGTACTGCTTCTACGATCCCGATCACGAACGCTCGAGCCTCGGGACGTATTCGATCCTGAAACAGGTCGAGCTCTGTCGTTCGTGGGGCCTCTCGCACCTTTACCTCGGCCTCTTCATCGATGATTGCGACCGCATGCGTTACAAGGCGCGCTTTCTTCCGCACGAGCGCCTCGTCGG
>DASUGE010000315.1:0-12998 GCA_036274215.1 Polyangiaceae bacterium
GCGGCGTACACGGGCATCACCTTGGCGAGGCCGCCGAACTCGCGCACCAGCCGCGTGTGGCGGCGGTCGTAGATCACCCCGACCAGAAGGAAGAGAGCGCCGGTCGACACACCGTGATTGAGCATCTGCAGGATCGAGCCCTGCACACCGGCCTCGTTGCCGGCGAACAGGCCGAGCATCACGAAGCCCATGTGCGCCACGGAAGAGTAGGCGACCAGGCGCTTCACGTCGTCCTGCTTCCAGGCCACGAGCGCGCCGTAGAGGATGCCGCCGCAGACGGCCACGGCGCCGAGCGTCGGCGCGGCCGCCCAAGCGACCCCGCCGAACATGCCCATGCAGAAGCGGATGTAGCCGTAGGTGCCGAGCTTCAAGAGGACTGCGGCGAGCACGATCGAGCCGCCGGTCGGCGCCTGCACGTGCGCGTCGGGGAGCCAGGTGTGCAGCGGGAACATCGGCACTTTGATCGCGAACGCGAGGCCGAAGCCCACGAAGCACGCCCAGGCGGCCCACGACGGCAAGACCAGCCGCGAGAGCGCGAGGTAATCGAAGCTCGGGTACCCGGCGAGCTTCTGGTGCTGGTACACGAGGTACAGGATCGCGGCGAGCATCAGCATGCTGCCGGTCATCGTGTAGAGGAAGAACTTGTAGGCGGCCTTGATCTTCTCGACGCCGCCCCAGATGCCGATCATCAGGATCATCGGCACGAGCATCAGCTCCCAGAACAGGAAGAAGAGGAAGAGGTCGAGCGAGACGAACGCGCCGAGCATCGCTCCCTGCAGCATCAAGTACGCGAAGCAGAGATCCTTGATGCGGGTCTGGATCGAGCCGAACGACACGTGCACGGCGATCGGCGTCGTGAGCGTCGTGAGCAGAATCAGCCACAGGCTCAAGCCGTCGACCGCGACGTGATAGCGGATGCCGAAGGCGGGGATCCACGCCTCGACGTGCTGGAAATGCCAGCCCTTGGTCATCGGCACCGAGAGCAGGCCGAGCGAGGCGACGAAGTCGAGCCCGAGGATGCCGTAGGTGAAGCGCCGCAAGAGTGCCGGCGACTGGCGCGGCAGGAACAGCACGAGAACGGCGCCGAGCAGCGGCAGGAACACGATGACGTCGAGCAGATGCTTCCACTCGCCGCCGGGGTTCGGCGCCTCGGGCACGCTGCTCGGCCACAGGCCTTTGACGATCAGCACGGCGAACACCGCGACGATGCCGAGGCCCGCGCGCTCCGCAGCGCCCTGCCGGCGGGGCAAAAGCGCCGCCGCGACGAACGCGAGCACGTACGGCACGATGTCGAAGAAGGTGCGAGCGACGGGGCTCATGGGTGCACCTGCCCCTTCGGAGCGACCTTCAGGCCTGCCTTCTCCGCGGCCGCCTTCATCTCCGGCGTGACTACTTCCATCGCCGACGGATCGGCGCCGGACTTGTCGACCTTCGGACGGTGCACGACGAGCTCACCTGTCCTGACTCTGCCGAAGCCGTTCCTCACCTGAAACCTGACCTTTTGCGTCTTGTCGGGGTCGAGCGAGAACTTGAGCTCGCGCCTATTGCCGAAGCCCTTGTCGTCCCACTTCCCGTCGCCCGTCTCGTCCCATTTGTACGTGTAGCCGGCGCCGGGCGTGAGCGCGACCGTGTACTGACCGCTGCGATCGTCCGCGCGGAGGCGATAATCGGTGTGCGGCGCCACGAAGAACCAGCCGATGCCGCCGAGCCCGAGCACCATCGTGAACGCGTAGGCCTGCACGCGCCCGGTCTGCGCGGCGCGCAGAATCGTTCCGCCGAGCGAGATCACGAAAGCGGTCACGCGGGCGATGATCCCGTCCACCACCCACTTGTCGAAGACGACCGCGATCTCGGCCAGCGAGTCGACCGCGCCGATGAACGTCTCCTCGTAGAGCTCGTCGATGCGCCACTTGTCGCGCACGAGCGCGTAGAAGCCCGGCGAGCCCTCGGCGAGCGCCTTCGCGGGCGCTCCCTTTTGCGTCACGTACACCCAGTACGCGCCGCCGACGCCCACCGCGAACGCCGCCACCGCGGCGCCGAGGAACGGCATTTCAGCGAGCTCTTCTTTGGTCTTCACGCCCTCGCTCGCCGTCGCGAACACGGGTGCGAGCCAGTGGTCGAAGAGGTGGACGCCGATGAGGTGCGCGTTCACGAGACCGGCGACCAGCGCGAGCGCACCGAGGATCGCCAAGGGCACCCACATCTGCCACGGCGACTCGTGCGGGGTCGGGCCCTTCATGCCGGGGCCCGGCGTCTCGTGCGCGTGGTGGTGGTCGTGGCCGTGCGCGTGCTCCGGCTCCTTCCAGCCCTTCACGATCTTCCAGCCGCGGAAGTCGCCGAAGAAGATGCCGATGAAGAGGCGCGTCATGTAGAACGCCGTCATCACCGCGCCCGCGAGGCCCATCGCGTAGAGCACCGAGCCCGCCCACGTCGGCCACAGGAAGACGTCCATCGGGCCGCCGGGCGCGGACACCGCCGTCTGCGGCGGCACGATGCTCGAGGAGAACGCGCTCAGGAGGATCGCGTCTTTCGAGAAGAAGCCGCTCGTCCCGGGGAAGCCGACGATGGCCGCCCAGGAAGCCGCGAACGTGAGGAAGGTGATGGGCAGATACTTCTTGAGGCCGCCCATGAAGCGCATGTCCTGCGACGTGTCCGTGTCGTGGATCCGCGCGTGCATGGCGTGAATCACGGAGCCGGCGCCGAGGAACAAGCAGGCCTTGAAGAACGCGTGCGTGATGACGTGGAAGAACCCGGCCGTGAAGGCGCCCACGCCGACGCCCAAGAACATGTAGCCGAGCTGGCTCACCGTGGAATAGGCGAGCACCTTCTTGATGTCGTTCTGCGTAAAGGCGATCGACGCGGCGAGCAACGCCGTGGCGGCGCCCACGAACGCGACGACGATCATGGCCGCCGGGCTCAAGACGAAGATGAAGGAGAGCCGGCACACGAGGTAAACGCCGGCCGTCACCATCGTCGCGGCGTGGATCAACGCGCTGACAGGCGTTGGGCCGGCCATGGCGTCGGGCAGCCACACGTAGAGGGGGAGCTGAGCGCTCTTGCCGGCGCAGCCGAGGAACAGGGCGAGGCCGACGAGCGTCGCCGTGTTCACGACGACCGGAGATTTCATGCCGAGCCAGCTGATCTGCTGGATGATCTGCATGCCCTCCATCAGGTTGCCGCGGCCTTGCTCGAGGCCGTTCCAGTCGAGGGCGCCGACGTTCCTGAGCATGAGGCCCATCGCGACCAGCAGGCCGAAGTCGCCGATGCGGTTCGTGATGAAGGCCTTCTTGCCGGCGGAGGCGTTCGCCTCGCCGTCGAACCAGAAGCCGATCAGGAGGTAGCTGCAGAGACCGACACCCTCCCACCCGACGAACAGCACCGGCAGGCTGTCGCCGAGGATGAGCACGAGCATCGAGAAGATGAAGAGGTTCAGGTACGCGAAGAAGCGGTGGTACCCCGGATCCTCCTCCATGTACTTCCACGAGTAGAGGTGGATGAGGAAGCCGACGCCCGTCACGACCAGGGCCATCGTGCCGCTGAGCGCGTCGACCGAGAGGGCGACCGTCAGCGTCACGGGAGCGCCGCCCTGACCGGAGAGCTTCATCCATTCCCAGCCGCGCCAGATCAGGCGCACGGCGCGCTCGCTCTCGTGCTGGGCCTCGAACAGGATCAGGAAGGAGGCGACGCTGAGGAGGAAGGCGCCGCCGACGGCCGTGAGGCCCATCAGCGTGACGGCTTCGCGCCCGAGCCGCTTGCCGAAGATGCCGTTCACGGCCGCGCCGACGAGCGGCAGGAGGACGATGAACGCGAGGAGCGTCAGATCGTCCTTAGGAAAGAGAGAGAGAAGGGCTTCCATGCGTTCAAACGGTCGTGTTGCAGAGATCCGACATCACTTGCCTTACAGCTTCAGGCTGTCCCCCTCATCGCTCATGACGGTGCCCTTCAACCGGTAGAACGCCAGGACGATGGCCAGACCAACGGCCGCTTCGGCCGCGGCGACCGCGATGATGAAGAACGCGAAGATTTGGCCGGTCATGTTGGCCGGGTAGACGCGGTTGAAAGCGACGAGCAACAGGTTCACCGCGTTCAGCATCAGCTCGATGCACATCAGCTGAACGAGGACGTTGCGCCGCACGAGGAACCCGATGGCGCCCAGCGTGAAGATCACGCCGGCGAGGACGACGTAGTGCTCGACCGCGAGACCGAGGGTTTGCATCACGCGCGCTCCTTCACGAGGGGGTGACCGGCGTCGCGTGGGTGCAGCGGCCCGTGGAACAGGCTCTGGGGTGCGAGCTTCGCGGGCTTTGCCTTGGCCTTCGGCTCGGCGTGCGCGCGGGCGACCGCGATCGCGCCGACGACCGCGACGATGAGGAGCGCCGTGGCGAGCTCGAACGGCACGAGCATCTTCGTGAAGAGCTCGCGTCCGACGAGCTCGACGCTGCCGTGCTCCGTCGCGACGGGCTTCAGGAACGTGAGCCCGTCGCGCGCGCCGAGCACGAGCACACCGCCGCCGACGGCGAAGACGGCCATCAGCACGCCCGCGAAGGCACGCGCCGCCCAGCCGCGCGGGGGCCCGGAAGGCACCTTGCTCGCATCCGGCCCGAGCAGCATCACGACGAAGACGAACAGCACGACGACGGCTCCCGCGTACACGATGAGCTGGATCGCGCCCATGAACTGCGCGTTCAAACGCAGAAACAGTCCGGCGATGCCGACGATCGTGAGCAGAAGGCCCATGGCGCTGCGGATCGGGTTGCGGGCCGAGATGGTGCCCACCGCTCCGAGCAGGCTCAGGCCTGCCATCAATGCGAAGAAAACGCTTCCGACCTGGTTCATGGCGTGAGCCTCCGGGTCTGCGATTTGGCACCGTTCAAGATGTAGTCCTCGAAATGCGAGCGGTACTTGCGCACGAAGGCGAGCGCCGGTTGCGCCGCGCCGTCGCCGAACGCGCAGATGGTATTGCCGGTGATGTCGGAGGCGACCTCGCTCACCCGATCGAGCTCCTCGATCGAGCCTTCGCCTTCGACGATCTTGTCGAGGATGCGTTCGAGCCAGCCGCACCCCTCGCGGCAGGGGGTGCACTGGCCGCACGACTCGTGGCGGTAGAAGCGCATCAGGTTGTGGAGGGCGAGCACCGGATCGGCCGCGTCGGAGAGCACGATCGCGCAGCAGGTGCCGAGCATGCTGCCGTTCATGCGGAAGGTGTCCACGCCGAGCGGGAGGTCGAGGATGCTCTTGCCGTTATAAGGAGCGAAGCGCGGGTCGGGGTGGTTGATGATCTCGTCCGGCTTGTGCACGGGGCACGAGGAGCCGCCGGGGATGACGCCGAGGATCGGCCGGTCGCCGAGCACGCCGCCGCCGAGGTCGTAGATGAGCTCGCGCAGCGTGAGCCCGACCGCGCACTCGTAGAGGCCCGGCTTCTTCACGTGGCCGCTCACGCCGAAGAGGCGCGTGCCGCCGTCGTTGAAGCCGTGCAGAGCCGAAAGCTTGCTGAATTCGTCGCCGCCCATCTCGAACACCGTGGGGGCGATCGCGATCGTCTCGACGTTGTTGACGGTCGTGGGGCAGCCGAACGCGCCGTACTGAGCCGGGAACGGCGGCTTCAGGCGGGGCTCGCCGCGGCGGCCCTCGAGCGAGTTCAAGAGCCCTGTCTCCTCCCCGCAGATGTACGCGCCCGCTCCGGTGTGGACGTAGACCTCGACCGGGTAGTCGAAGCCGAACGGCCTGTTCCCGAGGTAGCCCTTGGCCTTCGCCTCGGCGATCGCGCCCTCGAGGCGGGACTTCGAGAGGTGGAGCTCGTCGCGCACGTAGATGTACGCCGCATGCGCACCGATGCCGAAGCAGCCGATGATGCAGCCCTCGACGAGCGAGTGCGGATTCTTCTCCATGATGGAGCGATCCTTGAACGTGCCGGGCTCGCCCTCGTCGGCGTTGATCACGAGGTAGCAGGGCTTGTTCGACTGCTTGGGCATGAAGCTCCACTTCATGCCCGCGTCGAAGCCGGCGCCGCCGCGTCCGCGGATGTGCGCCTTCTTCATCTCTTCGACGACGGCTTCGCGGCTCATGCTGAGCGCCTTCTTGACGCCGCTGTAGCCGCCGGCCGCCTCGTAGGCGGAGAGCTTGTAGCCGTCCGGCTGGGAGTAGGAGTGCGTGAGGTAGGTGGTCTGCTTCAGCATCGCCGTTTCACCGGATCAGGGAGTCGAGGATGCGGTCCACCTGCTCGAGCGTCAGGTTCTCGTGGAAAGTCTTGTCGACTTGCATCATGGGAGCGGTACCGCAGGACGCGAGGCATTCGGCCGTGCGGAGCGTGACCTTGCCGTCCTTGCTGGTCTCGCCGACGTGGCAGCCGAGGCGTTTCTCGCAGTGGGCGAGGACCTGCTCGGAGCCGCGCAGCGCGCAGGAGAGCGTGCGGCACACCCAGACCTGGTGCTTGCCGACCGGCTTCTGGTTGAAGAGCGTATAGAAGGTGACGACACCTTTCACGTGTGCCGTCGGGAGATCGAGCTTCCTGGACACGAACTCGATGACCTCATCGCTGACCCACGCGCCGTTGGCGTCTTGGCAGAGGTGCAGCACCGGAATGCACGCCGCCATCCTGTTCGGGTAGCGGCTGAGGATCTGTTCGAGCTTCTGGTTCTGCTCGGCGTTCAGCGCAAAAGCCATACGAGGTTTCCGTCGTGAATCGGCTCGAAGAAGCGGGGATCGCGGAGCCTTCACAAGCCCGGGGTTTCGGGCGAGGCGAACCGTAGTTAGCCGCAAAGCAAGGTGTCAAGCTCGCCCGCGAGGAACAGCTTGTGGATCGCCGAGGGGCGCTCTAGGGTAGGGTCCGGCTCGAAAGGCGAGCGATCCTTCTCGCGGAGGTTGTGCGGTGTTTTGCCCGAACTGTGGGACTGAGAACGACGAAGCGGCGACGACCTGCAAGAAGTGTGGGTTCAACCTCAAAGGCGCGGCGGCCCCCAAGTTCAAGGGCACCATGCTGATGATGAACTCACCTCAGCAGGGAATGCCGCGCCCGGGTGCTCCGGCTCCGGGTCCGGCCGCGCCTCCGCCGGCCGCGCCGCCGCCTGCTGGCCCCCCGCCTGGCGCCGCTCCTGCTCCTGGAGCAGGCTCGGCCGGCCGCCCGCAGCTCAAGGGAACCATGCTCGGGGTCGCTCCGCCCGCGATGGGAGCCCACGGCGCACCGCCCGGTGCTGCACCCGCAGCTCCCCCGCCCGCGCAGCCCATCCCCGCTCAATTCGCGCCGACGCCGGCGGTGGCGTTCGGCGCTCCCGCGGCACCGCCCCCGGCCCCCGCGGCACCGCCCCCGGGCGTGAACCCCCTCGGCGGCACGATGGTCGCGGATCCGGCGGGCATGGGCTTCAGCCCGTACGGCGCCCAACCGGCGCCAGGCGGATACGGCGCTCCGCCACCGGCCGCGCCCGGTCCACAGCAGGGCTATAACCCGCCTCCCGGCCAAGGCTTCGGCGGTCCCCCGCCCGGACAAGCGCCCGGTTTCCCGCCGCCCGGTGGCGGTGGCTTCCCGCCCCCCGGCGGTGGCTATCCCCAGCCCGGTCAGCCCGGCGGGTACGGCGCTCCGCCCCAGCAGTCTCCCGGCGGCTACGGTGCTCCGCCGCCACAGGGCGGCTATGGGCCTCCGCCTGGTCAGCCCGGCGGGTACGGCGCGCCCGCTCCTCAAGGGTACGGCGCTCCTCAGCCCGGCTACGGCGCTCCCGCTGCCGGCGGCATGCCGCCCGGCGCGGCGCCCATCGTGGCCTCGGCCGGCGGTCGCCCGATCGGCAAGACGCGTAACCCCGTGATGACGCTCGTCTTCAGCATGCTCTGCTTCGTCTACGCCATCATCCAGGTCTGGCAGATGACGAACGAGCTCAACAATTTCCGCGGCAAGGGCGACATCAAGCCGATCCTGTTCTTCGTTCCCATCCTCGGCATCATCGAGATGTGGAACCTCGCGCCGAAGATCCTCGAGACGAAGCAGATGGCGGGCGTGCCGAACGCTTCCGTTCAGCACCCCGTGCTCTACCTGTTCTTCGGCATCTTCTTCCTGCCGACGGATCTAAACGAGATCTGGCAGGCGGCGGCCGGCCAGCCCCGCTGAGGGAACGACCACGACCGCACGCGCAGCCGAGCTCACGCGAAGCGGTGCGCTCGGCCGCGTCGCGGTCGTCGCACTGCTCGCCGGCGTCGCGGCCCTCGTCGCGCTCACGGACACGCCGCTCTGCCCGACGGCGTTTTTTCTCGGCGTTCCCTGCCCCGGGTGCGGGCTGACGCGCGCCACGCTCGCGCTCCTGCGCGGCGACGTGCACGGGGCGATGCACTTCCATCCCTTGGTCTTCGTGCTGACGCCGCTGTTCGGGGTCGCGCTCGGCACGGCGCTCGTCGAGTACGTGCGCGGGCCGCATGCCCACGCGTCGTTGCCACCTGCGTGGTGGACGGGGCGCACGGGGCTCGTGCTCGCGAGTGCGCTTCTCGTGCTCGTGGTCGGCGTGTGGGCGCTACGGTTCGCGGGCTTCTTCGGAGGACCCGTGCCGGTCGAAAGCTACTCGACCTGGCACGCCCGGGTCGCGTCGTAGCGGGTCCGCGAGCGGCTGACGGCGATCAGGCGGAGCGCCGCCGGCCCCGTCGTGCTGATCCTCGTCAGTCCGAAAATCTGCGTTTGGCGGGACAACGCAGCGATGCAAGCACCGCTCGATCACCGTGCGCTGTACCGTCTGCCCTGGAACCTCGCCGACAACCCCATCGTCTGGCTCGAGCCGACGCAAGCCTGCAACCTCGCCTGCGACGGCTGTTACCGCAAGAACGTAAAGACGCACCAGGCACTCGCCCAAGTGCAGGAGGACCTGGACACGTTCGCCCGCCTTCGAAACTTCGACGGCGTCTCCATCGCGGGCGGGGATCCGCTCTGCCATCCCGAGGTCGTCGACATCGTACGGATGGTGAAGCGCATGGGTCGAAAGCCCATCCTCAACACGAACGGGCTCGAGCTGAACCGTGACCTGCTCGTCGAGCTGAAGCGCGCGGGTCTCGTCGGCATCACCTTCCACGTCGATTCCCGACAAGGTCGCCCGCGCTGGCGCGACAAGACGGAAGGACAGATGAACGAGCTTCGCTCGATTTTCGCCGAAATGGTCGCGAGCGTGGGCGGCATTTCGTGCGCGTTCAACTCGACCGTTTACGAGGACACCCTGTCACAAGTGCCGGACATCGTGACGTGGGCAGCCGCGAACGCCGACAAGGTCCATACCGTCGTCTTCATCACCTATCGGGCGGCGGCGCTCGACGGCTTCGCCTACTCTGCCGGCGGTCACCCCGTCGATATGGGTGAGATCGTGTATTCGAGCGACCTGCCGCGGCGGCTCGACATCACGTCTCGCGACGTGGTCGCGGCGATTCAGGAACGCTATCCGGACTTCCGTCCCGCGGCGTACCTGAACGGCACGGAGAAGCCGGACTCGTTCAAGTGGCTCCTCGCGCTGCGCGCAGCGACGCGCGGTCGCGTCCACGGCTACCTGGGTCCCAAGTTCGTCGAAGCCACACAGGTGGGCTACCACTTCGCGAAAGGACGCTACCTCGCCTATGCGCCTTCTTGGGCACTCGGGCTTGGACGTGCCGCGCTCCTCGGCTCGGCGTGGGACCCCGGATCGCGCGCTGCCGCGCGCGCGTACCTCCGAAGCATGGTCGCCCACCCCGGAAGCCTGCGGGAGCGCGTGCACCTGCAGGCGATCATGGTCATTCAACCCATCGACGTCCTCGAGGACGGACGGCAAAACATGTGCGACGGCTGTCCGGACATGACGCTCCACGAGGGGCGACTCGCGTGGTCGTGCCGCCTCGAAGAACTACGGCGATTCGGGAGTTTCGTCTCGACCGTCCCGAAAAGCGGCCCATCGGCGTCCGCAACGCGCAGCGCTTCTCCGACCTGCCCGTGAGCGCCTTGACTGCCCACGCCAGGCTCGAGGTCACACGTTGAAGCGGAAGTGCATCACGTCGCCGTCGCGGACGACGTAGTCGCGCCCTTCGATGGCGAGCTTGCCCGCCTCACGGCACTTGGCTTCGCTGCCGAGGCCGACGTAGTCCTCCCACCAGATCACTTCCGCCTTGATGAAGCCGCGCTCGAAGTCGGTGTGGATGACGCCGGCAGCTTGCGGCGCCGTCGCACCGCGGCGCACCGTCCACGCGCGCACCTCCTGCTTGCCTGCCGTGAGGAACGTGATGAGGCCCAAGAGGTCGTAGCCGGTGCGGATCACGGCGTTGAGCCCCGGCTCGCTGAGCCCGGCGCTCGCGAGGAAATCCGGGCGATCGGTGGGCTCGAGCTCCGCGATCTGCGCTTCGAGGGAGGCACAGATCGGCACGACCTTCGCGCCCTCGCTCTTCGCGTGCGCCGCGAGCGCCACGAAGTGCTGGTTTTTCTCGAGATTGGCGAGCGAGCCTTCGTCCACGTTCGCCACGTAGAACACGGGCTTGTGCGTGAGCAGCGACAGCTCGCGCACGAGCTCCTGCTCCTTCTCGTCGAGGGCGAACGACCGAACCGGCTTGCCTTGATCGAGGTGCGCCGACAGCCGCTCGCACACCGTGACGGCGAGCTTCTCGAGCGGGTCGCCGCTCTTCGACTGCTTGCGCGCCCGGTCGAGGCGCTTGTTCACCGTATCGAGATCCTTGAGGCAGAGCTCCGTGTCGATCGTGGCGACGTCCGCCACGGGGTCGACGCGGTTCTCGACGTGGATGACGTTGTCGTCCGTGAAGCAGCGCACCACGTGAGCGACCGCGTCCACCTCGCGAATGTGCGAGAGGAATTGGTTGCCGAGCCCCTCCCCCTTCGAGGCGCCGCGCACGAGGCCGGCGATGTCGACGAAGCGGATGCTCGTGTAGACCTTCTTGTCCGGGTCGCAGACCTTGGCGAGCGCCTCGACGCGGTCGTCCGGCACCATCACGACGCCGACGTTCGGCTCGATGGTGCAAAACGGGAAGTTTGCCGCTTCGGCTTTGGCGCTCGAGAGCGAATTGAAGAGCGTGCTCTTGCCGACGTTCGGAAGGCCGACGATTCCGCAGGAGAAGCCCATGGCGGCCGCCTCATAGCGTCGAGCGGCGCGCCGTGCCAGTCCGAAAGCGCGATTGCCGGCGGGAAGGGGTCTCGCGGGGGGCGCGCATCTCTCGAGGAACCTACCTGAGCGCCAGCTGCGCAAATGTCCTGAGCACGCGCTCGGCCTCCGGCGCGTCCGCCGCGGGCACCGTTGCCGGTTCGATTCCCTCCGCGCGGAGCGCCGCCTCTCGGGCCTCGACGTAGCCCCGCATCACGTCCGCGTCGAACTCCGGATGGAACTGCACGCCCCAGGCCCGCTCGGCGAAGCGCAGCGCGGCGTGCGGCTCGCGCTCCGTCGCGGCGAGCACGCGCGCACCGGGTGGCAACCGCGTCACCGAATCACGATGGCTCATGTTCGCGACGAACGGCTCGAGCGACGCGCCGAAGAGCGGATCGGAGTCGAGCGGCTCGACGCGCACGCTCCCCATCTCACGCCCGCGTGGGTTCACTTCGACGAGACCCCCGAGCGCCTGGCCGAGCAGCTGGTGCCCGAAGCAGATGCCGAGGGTCGGTACGCCCGCGCGCACGACCTCGGCCACGGCACGCTCCGCCTCGAGGATCCACGCCGCGCGCGAGGTGACGCTCTCCGGCGAGCCCGTGATCACGAGCGCGCCGACCTCCGCGGGATCGGGCAGCTCGCCCTGACGCGCGTCGAGGACGCGGATCTCGCCCGGCCATGCCTCGCCGAGCGCTGCGTGGATCAAGCTCACGAACGGGCCGCGGCGCGCTTCCACGCCGGGAACCGGATCACCTGTCACGAGCACGCTGAGGGGCCGCAAGGTGTTGTATGTATGATTTTACCGCGTTGCCTCGCATCACGCACCTCACCTACCGGCCCTTCGACGTCGCCCTGACGGAGCCGTTCGGCATCGCGGGCGGCGCCCAGCACGTCTGCCGGAACCTACTCGTCGAGGTCGGGCTCGAGGGCGGCACGCTCGGCATCGGAGAGGCCGCGCCGTTTCCGGCGTTCAACGGCGAGACGCGCGAGGACGCCGAGCAGGTGCTCGAGAGCTCGCGTGAAGCGTTGCTCGGCGCCGAAGCGGCGAATTGGCGTGCCGTCGCTCGGCTGGCGAATCAGGTGCTCGGGACGGCGCCGAGCGCGCTCTGCGCCTTCGAGACCGCGCTCCTCGACGCGCTCACGCGTTCGCTCGGACTGTCGCTGTTCGCGTTCTTCGGCGGCGCGGAGCCGGAGCTCGTCTCGGACGTGACGCTCACGACGGGCTCGCCCGACCAGGCGGCGGCTCAGGCGGCGCGCGCCCACGCCCGCGGTTTTCGCACGCTGAAGGCCAAGGTCGGCGGGGTGCCGCTCACGGAGGATCTCGAGCGCCTGGCGCGCGCCGCGGCCGTCGCACCGGACGCATCGTTCATTCTCGACGCCAACGCGAGCCTCGCGGCCGAGGAGGCGATCCGACTGCTCCGCGCGCTCGGGTCGCTGCGCGATCGCGTCGTCCTGTTCGAGCAGCCGACCGGGTCGAAAGACCTCACGGGCCTGCGGGCCGTCCGTGAAGCGGGCGTGCGCGTCGCCGCCGACGAGAGCGCAACGACGCTCGCCGATCTCGAGCGGGTGATCGAGGCCGGCGCCGCCGACGTCGTGAACGTGAAGATAATGAAGAGCGGACTCGTGACGGCGCTCGACATGGCGCTCGGCGCGCGGGCCGCCGGGCTCGAGCTCATGATCGGCGGTTTGGTGGAGACACGGCTCGCGATGAGCACCTCGGCGTGCCTGGCGGGCGGTGTAGGCGGTTTTTCGTTCGTCGATCTGGATACACCGCTGTTCATGGCCGACGACCCGTTCCAGGGCGGCTTCAGCGACGAGTGGCCGCGGCTCGGCCTCGGGGCCATCGAGCGCGGCCACGGAGTGCTATGTTAAACGCTCCCGGTTGTCGTCGCCCTTGGCAAGTTCGCAGCTCCTGCTTCCCCT
>DASUGE010000316.1:0-5147 GCA_036274215.1 Polyangiaceae bacterium
CGCACGCGAGCACCGCGAGCACCGCAACGACGATGAGCTGCCGTCGGCCCATCACGGCTCCCCGAGCGTGCCCAAGACCCGACCCTCGGCGTCGAGGTGCAGGATCCGATCGCCGCGATCGTCCGCCACCCACAACGTGCCGTCCCCGTCGACGAACAAGCCGTGCGGCCGCTCGAAGCGACCCTCCGCGAGCACGTCGAGGCGGCGGCCGCTCTCCCGATCCAAGACCCAAATCGACGGCGGCTCGCCCTGGTGGCCGACGTAGACGCGCTCCGCGTCGACCGCGACGGCGAGCGGCTCGAGCCCGGGAGTCCCGTCTAGCGCGGGCCAGCCGGGGACCACGGCATAGTCACAACCTGCCGCTTCGGGCGCACAGTCGCTCTCGGGCGCGAAGCGCTGCAGGCGGTGATTGCCGATTTCCGCCACGATGACGTCACCGGTCTCCGTGACGGCGAGCATGTGCGGTTCGTCGAGCTCACCCGGCGCCGTGCCGAACTGCGAGAAACGGCGGAGCACGTCGCCGCCCGCGCTGAGCTCGGCGACCCCCGCGCGCTCGGCGTCAGGACGCTGGTCGCCACCGTCGGCGACGAACAGGTGCCCCTGCGCCGACTGCGCGACGCACCACGGACGCCCCATGCGCGCGTCGCGCATGCTTTCAAGGAACTCCCCGCTCGTCGTGAACCGTTGCAGCCGGCCGTTGTCGCGATCGGCCACGACGAGCGTACCGTCGGCGGCTTGGAGGAGCGCGTGTGGCGTCTGGAGCTGACCGTGCTCGAAGCCTTTGCTCCCCCAGTCGCGCACGAACCTACCGTCACGCGCGAAGACGGCGATGCGCGCGTGAAAGTAACCGTCAGCGACGTAGACGAGCCCGTCCTCCGCGACGATCGCTTGCGTCGGCCCGTCGAGTAGCGCGGGCGCGGCATCGCACCCGGCGACGAGCAAACAGACGCCGACAATCCGCACGGAGGTCCGAATCGGCCTGCGCCGAAGGCGCACACCGCCCCGTCGAGGTTCGTTGTTGAACCCCGACGTACGGCGCGCCCGGGAAGATTCGAAACCGTCGGCCGTGCTCGTGACACGCCGCCTTGCGAGCTGCAGATCCGCTCGTCTCCGCACGGAGGTCCGAATCGGCCGGCGCCGAAGGCGCACAGCGCCACGTCGAGGTTCGTTGTTGAACCCCGACTTACGGCGCGCCCGGGAAGATTCGAACTTCCGACACCCGGTTCCGTAGACCGGTGCTCTATCCAGCTGAGCTACGGGCGCTCAGAAGGGGGCGACACATAGCACAGCGCATCCAGGTTCCAGCGCCTCGCGCTTCGAATCGACGCGCGACCGACGCGGCTTCCGGCCACCGAGTCAAACCCCCGGCTCATACCCTGGGCACGATCGGATTTCCCAAATCCAGGGACGCCGGAACCGCGTTCGCAAACTTTTCAAGGTCCGCGTGTAGCCGTGACACGCACACCAGAGGCAGAGCTTTGACCACTGGCAAGGGTGCGCACGCCATTCGACCCTAAGCACTGGAAACGATTTGGTGTTTCGAGCGCCTTTGGATGATGGCACGGACTCTGCTTACACCCCGGCACTTATCGAGGCTCCCGAGTCTCGTCGCTTTTCTCGCCCTGCGAGGCGGGATCTTCTAAGAGGCACCGCTGGAACGATGCCTCTCTTGTCCCCTTCCTTAGCCTTTTCCTAGCTTAGTCCGCTTAACCTTAGCGCTTCCTACTACCTGTGGATTTTCGAAGGCCTGATGGGTGTAGCCATCGGGCCTTTGCTATTTTAGCGCTTCTTTCGCGGGTTGGGTAGTCCCCGCCCCGGCGATTTCCGCGCAGCGCCGAGGGAGCTTCGGGTGGGTGACGACGCTGGCTCTTCAACGCACGAGGGGGCGCGGTGCATTCCGCGATCGGCCAGCTTGTTCTGCGGCTGGCGTTCCTCGGCTCAGGGTCGGGCTTCGCGCGGCCGCGGCACGCCGAATAGCTCGTCGCCGACGGCGCTCTGGTGGCAACCCTGGCACCGAGCGGCGGCACCTTCGAGCATGACGCCCTGCGCCGTGAGGGCGCGGTACGTCCATGCGCCCCCCTGCTTCTCCATCACGTAGACGGGACCCGCTTTCCCCGCTCGATCGGAATGGAAGAGCGCGACGACAGAACCGTCTGGCAGAACGCTGTCTCTCACGAGCTCCAGGTATACCGGGCGAGCATCGGGGCTCACCCGAACGCGAGCCTCGTCGCCGGCACCCGGATGGCCGGCGTTCGCAAAGGGTTCGGCGACAAGCGGCCAAGCCGCGACCTCCGCGAAGCGGGACCACGGCAACGGGGCCGGCGCGGGCGGTGCCGGCGGAGCGGGCGCGCGTGGCGGCGGCGGTGGCGCGCTGCAACCCAACGCGAGCATGAGGCACAGCGGCAAGAAGCGCACGATGGGAGCCCGACTGCCCGGCGCATGGTACCACGACGGAGTGAGCGCTCGCGCCCGCGCCGGAAGGAGCTCCCCCGCCCTTTGCGTCATCACGCTTTTCGCGCTCGCGCTCGTCGGTTGCGCCGGCAGCTCGAGCCCAGCGTCGTCTTCGGGACCAACCGCGGCGCACACCGCTCCCCCCGCGTCGAGCACCGAGAGCGCGTCCGCGGCGGCCTTCCCCGGAGGCCTCACGACGGAAGCCGCGGCCGAGCCGCCCAGTAACGACGACGGCCCCGGCTGGCTCGGTGTCGAGCTCGCGAAGGCGCCGCCCGGGGAAGCGGGCGTGCTCGTGCGAGACGTGTTGCGCTCGTCGCCCGCGGAGCGAGCGGGGCTCGTCGCGGGCGATCGGATCCTGCGCGTCGATAGCGCCGTCGTCGAGCGACCGCAGGACGTCGTGTTGCGCGTGAGCGCCCGGCGCGCAGGCGATCGCGTCGGTCTATCGCTCATGCGCGGCAGCAGCGAGCGGCTGATCCCGGTCCTCCTCGCGGGCAGGCCCGATCCGGACATGCTCTTGAAGCAGGCGTTCTTGGGAGCCCCGGCGCCGGCGTTCCGCCCGCTCGCCACCGTGAAGGGCAGCGTCCCCGCGACGCTCGCCGAGCTCAAGGGCAAGGTCGTCGTCGTCGACTTTTGGGCATCGTGGTGCGTCCCGTGCCGGATGAGCGTGCCGACGTTGAACGCGTGGCACGATCGCTACGCCGCGCAGGGCCTCGTCGTGATCGGCGTGACGATGGACGCGCCGGACGTCGCGCTGCAGGCGAGCGTCGAGCTCGGCATGGACTACGCGATCGCTTCGGATCCCGACGGCGAGACGACGAAGGTGTTCAAAGCGTTCGCGCTGCCGACGATGTTCGTCATCGATCGCGACGGGAAGGTGCGCGACGCGCTCGTGGGCTACTCGTCCGACGGGCTCCGGCGCACCGAAACCGAGGTTCAGGCGCTGATTTCCCGAGTTACAGAGCCGCGCTGAGCGGCTCGGGCTGTCGTTCCGGTAGTATCGGCGGTCATGGACGACGCCAAGCTCAAGGAGCTGATCGAGCGCGCGCGCCGCGGTGGAGCACCCAAGTACCACGCGAAGAATCGCGAGCAGAACAAGCTCTTCGCTCGCGAGCGCATCGCGCTCTTGGTCGACAAGGGGTCGTTCGTGGAAGACGGGCTCCTCGCGCGCGCGACCGCGGAGGACGAGCTGCCGGCGGACGGCGTCGTGACGGGCATCGCCGCCATCGACGGCCGGCCCGTCGCGATCATGGCCAACGATTCGACGGTGAAGGCAGGCTCCTGGGGCCGCCTGACCGTCGAGAAGATCCTGCGCTTGCAGGAGCGCGCCGAGAAGCTCTCCTGTCCGCTGTTCTATCTCGTGGACTCCGCGGGCGCGCGCATCACCGACCAGGCAGAGATGTTTCCGGGGCGGCGCGGCGCGGGGCGCATCTTCTTCAATCAGGTCGGCCTGAGCGGGCGTGTGCCGCAGATCTGTCTCTTGTTCGGGCCGTCGGCGGCGGGCGGCGCGTACATTCCGGCGTTCTGCGACGTCGTCGTGATGGTGGACGGCAACGCGAGCATGTACCTCGGCTCGCCGCGCATGGCGGAGATGGTGATCGGAGAGAAGGTGACGCTCGAGGAGATGGGCGGCGCCAAAATGCACACGAGTGTTTCCGGCTGCGGCGACGTGCTCGTCTCGAACGAGGAGCAAGCGCTGTCGTTCGGGCGCGAGTACCTCGGCTACATGCCGCAGAACGCGGACGCCGAGCCGCCGAGCACGTGGGTGAGGCCGCCGCGCGTCGGCGGGGCCGCGCTCGAGCAGACGGTGTTGCCGGACGAGAACAAGCCGTTCGACATGCGCGAGGTCATCGACGGCGTCGTCGACGAGGGCAGCCTGCTCGAGCTCAAGGCGCGCTTCGCGAAAGAGCTCATCACGGCGTTCGCGCGCGTCGAGGGGCGACCGGTCGGCATCGTCGCCAATCAGCCGAAGCACCTCGGCGGCGTGCTGTTCGTCGATAGCGCCGACAAGGCGGCGCGCTTCATCTGGCTGTGCGACGCGTTCAACCTGCCGCTCGTGTTCTTGGCCGACGTGCCGGGCTTCATGATCGGCACCAAGGTGGAGCGCCAGGGCATCATCCGCGCGGGCGCGAAGATGGTCGCCGCCGTGAGCGAGGCGACGGTGCCGAAGCTCAGCATCGTCGTGCGCAAGGCTTACGGCGCCGGGCTGTACGCCATGTGCGGCCCCGCCTTCGAGCCGGAGGCGTGCTTGGCGCTACCGACGGCGTCGATCGCCGTGATGGGCGCGCAGGCGGCGGTGAACGCCGTGCACTATCACCGCATCCAGCAAGCGAAGGAGGGCGCGGAGCGCGATGCGCTCGTGCAGGCGCTACGCGACGAGTACCGCGAGGACGTGAGCCTCGAGAAGCTCGCGAGCGAGCTCGTGGTCGATGCGGTCGTGCCGTTCGACGCGTTGCGCGCGGAGGTGGTGCAACGGCTCGCGAACGCAACCCCGCGGCGCGAGGCGCGCATTCGTCGCAAACACCTCGTGCCCCCGATGTGAACATGAGCGGCGCCGGGCGCACCCCGCGAGTCCTCCGTGCCGTCGCGGGCGCGGGGCTCGCTGCGCTCGCCGTTGCGGGGCCCGCACGGGCCGAGGTCGAGCTCGGCGCGTTCGTGCGCGACGCACCCGGACGCTTGCCGCACGCGTTCGGCGACCG
>DASUGE010000317.1:0-9727 GCA_036274215.1 Polyangiaceae bacterium
CCACGACTTGCTCGAATCGTCATCGTCGTCGTCGTCGTCGTCGTCGCCGCTGCTCGTCGAGCCACTAGAGCCGCCCTTGGCGCTCGAGCCACCGGAGCCGCCGCGCGCCGTCGAGCCACCGGAGCCGCCCTTTTCGCTCGAGCCACCGGAACCGCCCGAACCACCGCGTGCGCTCGAGCCGCCGGTGCCACCGCTGCCGCCGAGTGAGCTCGAGCCCCCAAGGCCGCTGCTCCCCGCGGTGCCGCCCGTGCCACCGGCGCCGCCGAGGTCGCAGCTGTTGATCGTGGAGCACGTGAAGTCGGGGCAGCAGTACGGGTAACCGCTCGGACAGCAGTAGCCGTTGCCGCAGTCGTAGGCGCAATCGGTGCCGCCCGTTCCGCCGCTGCCGCTCACGCCGAGGCAGGCGCCGTTCGACGAGCAAGTCGTGTCGGCGGGGCAGCAGTACGGATGCGTGATGGGGCAGCAGAACGTGTCGCAGTCGACGTCACAGCTGCTCGTGCCGCCCGTCCCGCCGCTGCCGCTGCTACCGCTGCATTCGCCGGTGGACGAGCATTGCTGGTCGGGGCAGCAGGTCGGAAAACCTTCGGGACAGCAGAAGTCGCCGCAGTCGACCGGACAGTCGCTGCTACCGCACGAGCTATCGGTCGAGCACAGGTTATCGGGGCAGCAATAGGGATATTCGGCCGGACAGCAGTAGCCGTTGCCGCAGTCGATGTCGCAGCCGTCGGCTTGGGCGCGCGCCGTTCGGCTCTGTACCGCCGGCAGCGCGAGCGCGAGGCCGAGCGCGACTGCCCAGCGTCGCGTGCGCACTTTGGCAACCCCAGGGACGGAGCGATCGGACAAAGCACGGAGAGAATACACGACGGTGCGCCCTCGGGCTATCGTGCCGCTCGTGTCCGAGCCGAAGACTCGACCTTTGCGCCTCACCCGTGGCCGATTGGTCGGCGTGATCGCCGGTGCGATCGTGCTCACGGTGGGCACGATGGCTTGGTGGCTGTGGGGTGATCACACCGCGTTTCGGCTGCTCACCGAATCGCCCTTCGCCGGTCGTTGCAACAAGGAGGTCACGCGCGCTGCGGTGGTGCGCTCGCTCGAGCTCGGCACGCGCTTCATGCTCGTGCATCAGAAGCGCGCGGGGAATTTCGACTACGAGTACGACTGGCGCGCGAAAGAGTACACGGACGACGACAACGAGGTCCGGCAAGCGGGTGCGCTCTGGGGTCTCGCGTTGCTCTACCAGGATCGACCGACGAGCGAGCTCGGCGCCGCGGTCGAGAAGGGGCTCGCTTACTTCGACAAGCACTCCGTGCGAACGCCGTCCGGCGCGCGTTGCGTGGCATATCCGGGTAAGGCGAGCCCCGGGATCGGCACCGTCGCTCTGATTGCGCTCACCTACATCGAGTACCTCGGAGCGGCGCAGGAGCTTCCCGAAGGCCGTCGCGCCTTTCACCAGTCGCGACTCAGCGAGTACCTCGCGATGCTCGCGGCATCCGTCAATCCGGACGGCTTGTGGTTCGGCAACTACGACCCAGCTACCTGTGTCGCGAGCGGTGCGCCGTCGCCGTACTCCGACGGCGAGGCGCTGCTCACGCTCGTGAAAGCCGCACGCTACGCCGGTCACCCCGAGCTCTTGCCCCTCATCATGCGGACGGCCGAAGCCGGTCATCGCCTGAACGTCGTCGAGGCGCTCGACAAGGACGCCGATTCCGACACCACCAAAGGCTACTACCAGTGGAGCTCGATGGCGTTCTACGAGCTCGCGTCGAGCGATTGGCCCGACACGGCGCCTTACGGCGAGTACCTGCTCGAGCTCGCCGATTGGCAGATCGACGTGCACAAGACGCTCACGCGCCAGCGCAACACGGGCTACGCGTACGAGGGCATCATCCCCGCGTACGACTATGCCTCGAAAAAGCGCGATCCGCGCGCCGCGAAGCTCGCGTGCGTGATCGATCTCGGCCTCGGCCGCCTCCTCTCCTGGCAGGTCGGAGGCCCGCTCGCGTCGAGCTACACGCGCGGAGTCTCACCGGACGAGCGCTTGGCCGTCGGCGGTGTCCAGAACGAAGCGCGCGAGCCCGCCCTCCGCATCGACGTGACGCAGCATCAAATGCACGCGCTGATTTTCGCGAAGAATCTGGTTTACAAGCGCTAGCGGGACGCGTTCGGCTCCGACGTCAGTGAGCGTTAGTGGGGTCCGGCGCCGCTCTGCACCGCGGCGCTCACCGAGCTCGCGGCGTCGGCCGTGTACGAGTAGGGCAGCGTGCCGATCGCTGGGCCGCCGCCGCCCGTTTCCTTCACGCCGCTCGTGCTCGTGTAGGTGTTGTCGCTGCCGGCGATGATGTTGGCGGTGCCCTTGTCGGTGTCGCTGTTGAACTCGTGCGCGTCCTTGATGCCGCTGAAGACGCTCTGCTCGATCAGGATGCGCGCCTGCTTGCCCGCGCGCACGCAGTAGTTGTCGCCGGACGCGTTCCAGAGATTGTTGAAGAGGTGATTTTTGCCGAAGCGGACGCGCGGCTGGCGTTCCACGACCCGATCGGCCCACCAGTTGTGGTGCCAGGTGACGTTCAGTGCGTTCGCGTCGTCGTAGGTCGAGGGGCTGTCGGTGCCGCCGACCAAGTTCGAGTAGCGATGACCGGCGGCGCCGGTGGAGTCGTCGCCTTCGTTGTCGGTGCGCGCGCTGTAGTGGAACTTGGTCCAGGAGACGGTCACGTAATTCGCGGCGTTCGTGATGTCGAGGTTGCCGTCGGTGCCGTCGGAGATATCGCAGTGGTCGAACCAGATGTGGTGTGCGTTCTTCTGCACCGAGATCGCGTCGTTACCCGACGAGCAGCCGGTGCTCGCGTCGTAGTCGGGATCGAGCGAGCAGTTGCCGGCGCCGTAACCCACGATCGTGATGTTTCGCACGATCACGTTCGTCGAACCGCCGAGCTCGAGGTGCCCGTGAAGCTCGGCGCCGCAGAGGCCGACGATCGTCTTGTTCGAGCCGACGCTGGTCTTGCCCGCAGCGAGCTTGCCTTTCACGTAGACGACGGCGGCCGTCGAGCCCCCGACCGCGCTCTGGAATTCGCCGAGCGTCGTGACGGTCGTGGGCGCCGCGTTCCCGCCGCCCGTCGTCGTCGTCACGCCGCCCCCCGACACGGAGGCCCAGCCGACGAGCGGGCTCGGGTCCGGCGGCACATCGCACGAGCCGCTGCTGGTCCCGCCGCTTCCCGCTTTGCCGGCTCCGCCGCTCGCGCCCGCTTTGCCGCCCATGCCCGCGCCCGCTTTGCCGCCCATGCCCGTGCCGCCGCTCATGCCGCCGGCGTTGCTCGCGCCGGCAGTGGGCGCGCCACTCGCGCCGGCAGCGCCGCTCGCCGCGCCACCGGTGTTCGGCGTGCCACTGACGCCGCTGCCCGCCGTCCCGGAGCCGGCTCCGCCCGAGGTCCTACCGCTACCCGCGACGCCGCCGCTCGCCGGTGTGGCGCTTCCGGCGGTACCAGCGGCGCTCATGCCCGTGCCGCCGCTGGCGCTGCTCGTGCCGGCACTTCCGCCTTGGCCCGAGCTCGCAGCGCTGCTGCCGCCTCGTCCGCCGCCGCCCGCTGCGCTGCCGCCGCGAGCCCCGTCGCCGCCTCCCGTGCCGACGTTGTCGCCGCTCGCGGGATCCCCGCAGGCCACCGCGCTCCAGATCAGGAGAAACGTCGCTGAATGCTTCGGCTTTTGCATGGGGGCGTACGGCTGCCGGCGCGCTCACGAACCGCCGACATCCGGTTGAGTTGCGGTCCCCTTCCGCCGCCCGTCAGGAAAGCGAAGCGTCGTCGCGAAGCCGTCAGCCGCTCTTGCTCACCCGCGGGCGCAGGTCGCGTGTTTGGGCTTTTAGCAAGTGCTCGACGTGGTCACGAAGCTCTGCGGCGCCGAACGGCTTCGACAAACAGGGTCGCGGCACCGCTTGCAGGAACTCCGTCAATTGCGGAGTGAAGGTGCCGCCCGTCACGAATACGATGCGCTCCGCGAGCGCTGGCTTCGTCGCGAGCAGCTCCTCGTACAGGTCTTGGCCCGACCGCTCGGGCATCGCGACGTCGCAGAAGATCAGATCGAACGCCGAATCTTCGGCGAGCTTCGCGAGCGCTTCCTCGGCGCTCGTCGCCGAAACGACCTCGTGCCCCGTGAGCACGCGGCGCATCGCCGTGCCGACCTGCGGCTCGTCGTCGATCACGAGCAGGCGACCGCGCAGGCGCGACGTCTCGGCGCTTTTCGGGTATTCGCCGGATTTCGTCACGATCTGGTGGATCGGTAGCCGCACGCGGAAGCGGCTGCCGACGCCCGGCGTGCTGTCGACCTCGATGCTCCCGCCGGCCGCCGTCACGATACCGTGGCAAATCGACAACCCGAGACCGGTGCCCTTGCCGACCGGCTTGGTCGTGAAGAAAGGCTCGAAGATGCGCTTCTTCACGTCGGCGGGCATGCCGCTGCCGCTGTCGATGACGTCGATGAACACGAAGCCCGCGGAGTCCGTACCGGTCGTCACTTCGACGACCTCCTCGCGTGCTCGCCCTTCCTCGATGGCCTGCGCGGCATTCAACAGCAGATTCACGAACACTTGCCCGAGCGGCGCTCCGCTCGCGCGCACCGGCGGCAGCTCGCTCAGGTTCTTGACCAAGCGAGCGCGCGCCGAGATCTCGAGCTCCGTGACGCGCAGCGCCCACTCGAGCGCCGCGCGCACGTCGCCCGAATGGCTGGCCGCGTCCGGGCGCGAGAACGAGCGCAGGTCGACCACGATGCCGCGGATGCGCTCCGCACCGTCCTGGATCTCGAGCAGTGCCTCCGCCATGGCGTGCGTGCTCTCCTCCACCATTTCGAGCAGCTGGCCGGCGGACTCGCGGCGCTGCCGCACGGCAAGCCGCAGCCGCTCGAGGTCGCGATAGACGACCGAAGCGTTGCCGAGCACGTAGGTGAGCGGGTTGTTGATCTCGTGGGCGACCCCCGCGGCCAGCGTTCCGAGCGACGCCATGCGATCGCTGAGGGCGACGCGCTCGCGCAAGCGGCGCGTCTCGCTCACGTCTCGAAAGACGATCACCGAGCCCAGGAGCTTGCCGTGGTCATCGACGATGGGCGAGAAGCTGTCCTCGATGGGACGTTCGCCGTTCGCATTGACGAGCGACGCCCCTTCCTTGAGCTCGAAGGGCTTGCCTTTTGCGACCTCGGCGGGCGTCGGCAGCGCGATGGGCTCGCGCGTGCGCTCGTCGATCGGGCGAAACACCTCCGGCAAGGAGCGACCGAGCAGAGCCTCCGTCCGCTCGCCGAGTAGGTTCTCCGCCACGGGGTTCGCGAACTTGACGTTGCCTTCCGGGTCGATCGCCATCACGGCGTCGCCGATGGCGCGCAGCGTGGTCGAAAACCAGTGCTCGCGCAGCTTGAGCTCGAGCTCCATCGCGTGTTTGTGGAGCGCAATCTCCACGGCGCTCTTGAGCTCGCCCGCGCGAAAGGGCTTCAGAATGTAACCGTGCGCCTCGGTGTGCTTCGCGCGTGCCACGGTCGCCTCGTCGGCGAACGCGGTGAGGAAGATGACGGGGACGTCGAAGCGCGAGCGCAGGAGCTGCGCCGTTTCGATGCCGTCGAGCGGCCCCTCGATGCGGATGTCCATCAGCACGAGGTCCGGACGCCGCTTCTCGGCGTGCTCGATGCATTCCGAAGACGACGCGGCCGTTCCGACCACGTCGTAGCCCATGCGCGCGAGCGACTCTGCGAGGTCGCTTGCTACCACCCTCTCGTCTTCGACTACTAGAATCGCCGCCATATGCGAGTGCCTCCGAACCTGTTCTTCCTTTGCCCCTGACTAGACCTCTGCGCGGAACGCGACCTCGACCTTGGTGCCCGCTTCCGACGAAACCCGTAGCTCCGCGCCGAGCTGCTCGGCGAACGCCTTCACGAGGCGCCAGCCGAGCGAGCCCCTTCGCGCGCCGTCGTGCGCGTCCGGCAGCCCGACGCCGTCGTCGCTCACACCGAGCACCACGCGATCGGGCGCCTCGCGCCGGAGTGCGACGCGGAGCGTGCCCGCGCGACCTTCGGGGAAGGCATGCTTCAGCGCGTTGGTCATGAGCTCGTTCAGGATCAAGCCGCAGGGAATGGCGCGGTCGACCGGGAGCTCCAGCTCCTCTTCCACGTCGACCTCCAGCCGAATCGCTCGATCCGATGGCCCGATGCCGCGCAGGAGGTTCGCCGCCAGACCGCGGATGTTGCGCGAGAGGGGCATGCGGGCGAGGTTCTCCGACTGGTACATGTATTCGTGGATGAGCGCGATTGTCTGGACGCGGCTCTGACACTCGCCGAGCGCAAGCACCGAATCCGCATCGTCGAGGCGCCGAGCCTGCATGCTGAGCAAGCTCGAGATGAGCTGCAGGTCGTTCTTCACGCGGTGATGCACCTCGCGCAGCAGCACCTCGCGCTCGGCCGCGATCGCGGTTCGCTCGCGCACGCGATCCTCGAGCTCGACGGTGAGGCGGCCGAGCGCGTCGCGGGCGAGACGCTGCTCCGTGATGTCCGTGCACGACCCGATGAAGCCCGCGAAGCGCCCGTCCAGCTCGAAGCGCGGAGCGCCCTGATCGAACAGCCAACGGTAGGCGCCGTCGCGCCGGCGGAGCCGATACTCCATGCCGAAGGGCCGCCGTGCGACGAACGACTCGAGGTAGGTCGCCATGCAGCGCTGGAAATCTTCCGGATGGACGCCGCTCGCCCACCCGCTCCCGACTTCTTGCTCGAGCGTCTTGCCCGTGAACTCGAGCCAGCGCTGGTTGAAGAAGTTGCAGAGGCCGTCGGTCCCCGCCATCCACAACAGCACCGGGGCGTGATCGGCCATCACGCGAAAGCGCGTCTCGCTCTCCAACACCTCTTTCGAGGGCGTGCCGCCGGGCGCAGCGTCAGGCGTCATCCGGCTCCCTGAACTTCGAGTCCGAGGCCGCGCAGGCGTGCTGACGTCTGGGCGTCGAGGGCTTCGAGCACCACCTGGAACGGCTCGAGCTCGGGATCCCACAGCGCCTCGAGCGCCCCGAGGGCCTTCAGCATGCCGGGCCGGGAGCCGCCGACCCACCGGTTGATGAGCTCGTTATTTGCACTGTCGACGGAAAGTAGCGCCCGTACGAGATGGTCGGTGACGGACGCGTGCCAGCGGCAATCCTCCCCCAGGGAGAACAAAAGCCGGCAAAGCTTCGGGTCGTGGCGTGCCTCTGCCAGGCGGCTTCCCCGCTCCACGAAGAAAGCATCGAACAAAGGTTTAACCACCAAATCGAGCCTAACGAGCGCTTCGCCGAAATCATAAGTGACTAGGAGCTCCTCCATGACGCGCCGGAGCGGCTGCCACTCGGGTGCCTCCTGCCACAGCCTCCGCGCGCCCTCGCCGAAGTGGGGCCATGCCTTCCGCAACCTGGCGACGCGTTGCGCGAGGCGCTGAACGCGCCGGATCTCGTCCGCCTGCTGGAACGCGAGCGCAATCACGACCTCACTCACGGGGGCGAGGTGCGCGACGTACGCCGTCACCATTTGCAGTCCGTGACACGGATAGAGCAGCACGGGCAGCCAGCGCTCGAGACTTCGGACCCACTCCTCGTCGAGTCGCGCGTCGTAGTCAGTTTCTTCCGCCGAGCGCGCCAGGCCTTCGGCGAATGCCTCCTTCTCGCGCGCGAGCGCGACGTAGCTCGTGTACGTCGTCTCGCGTGGATCGCGGAAACCTTCGAGCCCTGCGAGCGCGAGCGGTGACCCCGTTTGATAACGAGCAAACCACTCGCTGACCGGTGTCGGCACCTCGAAGCCGCGCCCCGGGTAGTAGAGGAGCTTCGAGCTCTTGAGCTCGTAGGCCGAGGGGACGCGCCGTTTGCCCTCGAGGTGCCAGAACGTGCGCTGGGTGCTCATGCGCGATCGAGCCTCCACTCCGCCGTTTCCTCGTCGAGCGAGAGCCGCCCCTGGAATGCCGGCATCACGAGCTCGAGCCCGCCCGGCCACTCGAGCCCGTGTCCGAGCTCCGCTTCGATGGCGCGACGCGTGACGACGCAACGTCCCGGTACCGAGACACGGAGGTACGCTCCGCGATCCTGCACGCGAGCTGCCGGGTTCAGCTGCACGATCGCAGCGACGACGGCGCGCCCCGATTCGCTCGCTTCGAGCACCGGCCCCACGCCGGGCGGCGGATCGGCTCGAGGCTCGGTCATCCTCCGCTTCCCACGTCGACGGCGATGTCCGCCCCGAGCAGGCACACGGGCAGAACGCGCAAGGCGACGTTTTCCGGATTGATGCCGCGGCCGGTGCGCGCGTCGTATTGGTACTGGTGCACGGCGCAGGTGATGACGCCGTTTTCGAGGGTGCCGTTACTGAGCGGCACGCCGAGGTGCGCGCAGCGATCCTCGTAAGCGCAGAGCTCGTGCTCCGTGCGCACCAAGAGCACACGGCGCCCGCCCACGACGAGCCCGCGCATTTCGCCGGTCCAGAGCTCGGCGTCGGGCAGAACGCGCGTGAAAGTCATACGCTCGCCTCCCGCACGAGCTCCACGCGGTCGAGCGCCGTGAGCCCCGCGGCAGCGATCGTCACCGTGGGGGCGAGGCGCGCGTGCCGGTGGCGCACGAAGAATTCGGACGACGGTACGACACGCATCGACGCGGCCTCCTGCAGCACCGCCGCGAGCTGAGCGACGGTGTCCGTCGTGCGGACGAGCACGAGGAGCCCGAGCGTGTCGCCCTGGACGAAGCCGTAGAGTGGGACGAGCTCGTCGCGCGTCACTCGGCTGTCCCTCCCGGTGAATTGACGAGGAACGGATAGCGACCACCGTGTGCGTCCTTGCCCCAGGTCGCCTCGCTCAGTCCGAAGTAGTCGCGCACGAGCTCGATCAGATTCGCCGGGGCCTCGCCCGCGAGAATGCGCTCGACGATCGTGAGATGCTTCGCGTAGCGCTCGGGCTCACGCTCGAAGATCCAGGCGCAGGGCTCGCTGCAGAAGACGAAACGGCGGCCGTCGCGCTCCACGACGCGCGCGCTGTTCTCGGCCGGCGTTCCGCCGCACAAAACCAGCTGGCAGAGCGAGCAAAAGCCCACGGGCGTCACGCCGTGCGTGAACCACTCCACCCCCGGCCCGGACGCCTGCCAGCGCTCCGTGATGCGGCTCCACACGGGGTCGAGCTCGTGCCACGACTCTGGGTACTTCTCGGCGAGCCACGCGCGCTCCTCCGGTCCGGGCAACACGAGGTCGAACCAGACGGTGGCGCGGTAGGTGTACGCGCTCGCATAGACGAGGTGGTGGTAGTAGCCCGTGCTCTTCACGAACTCGGCCCAGTACCAAGGACGCGCGAGCCCGTACTCGTGGATCATTCGTTCGAACTGCTCGATGATCCACTCGCCGACGAACTCGCGAAACGACTGCTTCCGCTCTTTGAGTGGCGTGAGGTAGTCCATCGCGAAGCCCGTCACGACGGCGAAGAAGAGCCACGACCGCCAGAACCATTTGTCGACCAGGTACTGGGCGTACTCCTTGTCGTGCTCGACGAGCGTGCGCAAGACCGGTCCCCCGATCTGCGCGTGGCGCGCCTCGTCGGTCTGGATGCTCTGCACCATCTTCTCGAACATGCGGTCGCCGACGCCGTGGGCGACCGAGGACAGCCCCACGAACTGCAGGTTCGTGAAGCCCGTCTCGAACACGAAATTCGTGGCGATCGCGAACTCGATCGGGTTCGCCCCGAGCAGGAGCTCGTCCACGAAATGACGCGCGGCGA
>DASUGE010000318.1:0-17679 GCA_036274215.1 Polyangiaceae bacterium
CTACGGTCAGGGGCACGCGCTCGGTGCCGCCGCCGATATCTTGCGCGGCTTCGTGACGCTGCCCAAGGGCGCCACGGTGCGCGAAGCCGAGCGCGCCATCGTCTCGAGCCTGGGCGCTCAGACGCGCAACGATCTCACGGCGCAGAACCGCGACCTGCTCGCTCGCCTGCTCGCGAACGAGCCCCTGCCGGAAGGCTTCGATCCGCGCGGCTCGCGCGACGCCCTCTGGCTCGCCATGACCGATCTCGTGCTGCAGGTAGCCTCCGATCAAGAGGTCGCGATCCTCGCGGAGGACCTGCAGTGGGCGGATCCCGAGAGCATCGGCTGGCTCGATCACTTACTCGGCCGCGCGTCGCACAAGCCTCTCGTGGTGATGGCGTGCGTCCGCCCGGATTTCTGGACGATCGAGCCGGAGCGCTTCGCGGGACGCGATCACGTGCGCATCGAGCTTCGCCCCGTCTCGAAGCGCGCCTCGCGCAGCATTGCGCGCGCCGTGCTCGGCGACGACGTGTCCGAAGAGGTGATCGAGCGCATCGCCGCGCAAGCCGCCGGGCTACCGCTGTTCGCCGAGGAGCTCGCGCGCCTCACCGCGACGGGCCGTTCGGCCGAGCAAGCCCCGACGATTCAAGCCGCCATCCAAGCGAGCCTCGACGTGCTCGACGAGGAATGCCGTGACGCGCTCGGCCGTCTCAGCGTCTTCGGCCTCACCTGCTGGGACGCGGCGCTCGAGGCGCTCGGCATGCCGGGCGCGGAAGGCGTGATCCGCGCGCTCGTCGCCGCGGAGGTGCTCGTCGAGCAAAACGTTTCGCGCTTCACGGGCGCTCGCGAGTGGACGTTCAAGCACGCCCTCGTGCGCGAGGTCGCGTACGCCTCGCTCGGCGAGAACGAGCGCAAGCAGCTCCACGGCCTGGCCGGCACCTGGCTCGCGTCGATGGGCGAGGACGCGGCCACCGTCGCCGGTCACTTCGATCTCGGCGGGGAGCACGTGGCGGCAGCCGATCACTGGGCCCGCGCGGCGCAACGTGCCCTTGCCGCCAACGCGCTCAAGGACGCGCTCAGCATGGCGGAGCGCTCGCTCGCGTTCGCCGAGGATCCATTGCGCGCGTTCCAGCGCGCGAGCTACCTCGACGAGGCCTGGAGCCGCCTCGACCCGCGCTCGGGCGAGCGCGAGAGCGCCGTCGACTCGATGGAGATCAACGTCTTCGACGAGGCGAGCAGCGTGCGTGCCCGCGGCGCCCGCGCTCGGTACGACGACGCGCGCGGCTCGGGCCAAAACATCAGCCAACGCCTCGCCGAAGCCCGCGACGAAGCCGCGCGGCTCGAGCTGCTGGACGAGGAAGCGCGCTGCTCGGCGGTGCTCGCGGCGCGGCTCGCCTTCGCCGGGCAGTTCAAAGAAGCCGAGGCCGAAGCGCGGCGGCTGCTCGGGCTCGCCCAGCGCGGCATCGCTTACGCCGCCGTCGACGGCTACCAGACGCTCGCCATCGTGCGCCAGCCTCAAGGCGCGCTCAGCGCCGCCCTCGACGCGCGCCGTAATGCCACCAGCGCGGCCCGCGCCGCAGGCCTCCGCGAGCGCGAGTCGATGCTCACGACGAACCTCGGCTTCGCGCTCACGACCATCGGCGCCCGGCAAGAGGCACGCACGGCGATCGAGACCGGCCTCGCCCTCGCCGACGCCATCGGCAGCCAGGGCGCGTTCCGGCACGCGCAAATGATCCTGCTCGGCTGGGCCTGCACGTTCGGCACCGACAAGCAGATCGACGCGCATTTGGGCGAGGTACGCGCGAATGCCGACGCGGCCGGCTCCGGCGTGTGGGCGGCGCCGGACCGCGCGAATCTCGGCGTGCTCTTCTATCGCGGCTGCGAGCTTTTGCGCTCGAAGGCGGAGGGGGCGAGCCGGCGCGCGCTCGGGCTCCTGCGCATGGCCGCGCAGGCCTATCGTACGGCGGGCCACCGCGACGTGTTGCCCGTGGCGCTCGGCAGCTGGTCGGAAGCGGAGCGCGCCTGCGGCAACCTCGGCACGGCGCTCGAGCTCGCGCGCGAAGCCGTAGCGCTCGTCGAGCAGGGCGCGCCGAGCCTGCTCAACGAATCGGCAGTCTTCCTCGCGCTCCACGACGCGCTCGTCGACGACGGCAAGGCGGAGGAGGCGATCGAGGTCGTCCGGCGCGGCATCGCCCCGTTGCAACGGCGTCTCCACGGCCTCGCCGGCACTCCGTATGCGCGCTCGTTCCTCACCGACCTGCCGGCGAACGCGCGCTTGATTGCGCTCGCCGAGGACGAGGGCTTCTTGCCCGAGGTGTTCCACCGTGCCCTCGAGCGCACGGCATAGCGACCATGCCCGAACGAAGCCGCAAAGCAGCTCGCGCGGCGGCGGAACGACGCAAGAAGAAAGAGCGCATCTTCCGCGACGACGCGGGCCGCGTGCACCTCGCGTTGCAACGCGATCCGGCGAGCGGCAGGGAATGGGTCACGCTGAAAAAGCAGGTATTCGACGCGGCTTGGCAAAACGAGATCACCGAAGGCGCCGCGAACACCACGCTCGGCGTGCTTGCCCACGAGCCGAACGTCACGCGCGTCGTCGAGCTCGCGCGTGGCCTCATGGGCTCGACGTCGCGGCTCATCGCGGGCCTGCTCGCACGGGCGCCGGCAGGGTCCGTCGCCTGCAAGGCCGGTTGCGATCACTGCTGCTACCAGGTCGTCGGCGTCACGCCCGCGGAGGCGATCGCCATCTTCGAGCACCTGCGGACGACGCTCACTCTCGCGGAGCTCGAGCGCGTCACGGCGCACCTGGCGAAACGCTTCGAGGAGACGCGCGGGCTCACCTCGTCGGAGCGCTTCTCGCCCGACCAGCCGTGCCCGTTCCTCGAGGTCGCGACGGGAAGCTGCACCATCTACGAAGTGCGCCCGCTTTCGTGCCGCGGAATGAACTCACTCGATGCGGACGAATGCGCGACGCGGCTCCGCGATCCGGAAGCCCGCGCCGCATTCCTCGCGGGCGCTCAGACGGGGCACTCCTATCTCGAGCCCATTCGCGCGTTTCGCGCGGTGAGCGCCGGGCTCCAGCTCGGGCTCGCGGAGCTCTATCGCCTCGATACGCGGGCGCTCGATCTCGTGGCGGCGGTGCACCTGCTCCTCCAGGGTGGGCCCGCGGTGGCGGAGGCGTGGATGAGCGGCCAGCGGGATGCGTTCGAGCGAGCGCTCGGCGGCGTCTCGAAAGACGCCGTCTGACGCACGCACGGCGGACTACCGCTGCGCGCGAAACGTCCAGAGCGTGCTCGAAGGCCGGAACGGTCGACCGAGGAGCGTCACGAGGCAGGCGCCGAGGACCACGCCCGACGAGCTCACGGCCAGACACTTGCCGGTCTGCCCCGCAATCGCTGACTACACCGCATCGGCCTGCGGGCGCCCAGTTCATGGGCGCGAAGCGAAGCATGCGGCGCTAGCGGGCGACGCACTCGCCGCGCGGCACCGCGAGCGGCCCCGTGCCGCCCCCGGAGCCCGCCGCCGACCCTCCGGCGCCGCCAGGACTCGTTCCGCCCGTCGTCCCGCTCGTGCCCGCGCTTCCAGCGCCACCACCCGTGCCGCCAGTCATCGCCTCGGCCGGGAGCGCGCAGTCGTCGGCGCCATGAATGTCTGCCTCTGGAGCGCACACGAGGCCGAGCCCGCAGGGTTGGCCCTCCGTGCAGCTTCGCAGCCGGCAACCGCGATCGTCGCTGAGGCGCGACGCATGATCGCAAAGTTGGTCCTCGTAGCCGCAATCGGCGTCGACCTCGCACGGCAGGACGACACAGCCGAGCGCATCCGCTTCGGGCGCGCCGTAGTTGCAGCGGCCCACGTCGACGCCGGTGACCGTGAGCCAAGCGCAGGAGTGGCCGTCGTCGCACGTGCGAACGACGCAGCCGTTCACGTCGGGCATCTGCGCTTCCGGGTGGGTCGCGAGGTCGGCGCAGACGAGCCGCGCGTCGTCGGAACAGCGCCCGGTCTTTCTGCAATCGTCCGGCGCACACCCGGAAGGGTTGTCAGTCGCGCTCGGCTTGCACGCCCAAGCCGGCGCGCACATGCGGCCGCCCTTGGCGTCGCACGGTAGCCGAACGCAGCCGCGCGCCATCTGTCGCTCGATGTCCTGTTCGCCGCCTTCGATGCCCTCGTACGCCGCGTGCGAGGCCGTCTTGGCCGCCGCGGGATCGCAGCCCCAGAGGGCCGGACATGCCGCAGCGCCAGGCGCGTCGCAGAGCGTCAGCGAGCAGACGCCGTCGTCCCCGCACTCCGCATCGGGCGGACAGCGCGAGACGCTGCAGCTCGGCGCGCACAACTTCGGCGCGCAGGTTTCCACGTACGACACCTGTCGCTGCCACGAGGGCGCACACACCTCGTCCGGCCGGCATTCCGCGCCCGTCTCGCACGCGACTACCTGCTCGCAGGGCGAGACCCCGAGGACCGGCCGCTCGGCGCCCGCCGTGCAGCGCTGGCCGCTCGCGCAGTCGGCATCGGTCGCGCAGCTCGTGCGGCGCGAATCGACCGAGCTGCCGCCGCATGCGACCGCTAGCCATCCGCCGGCGACGAACGCGAGAAACGAGCGCAAAGCTCGCCGTGTCATGCGCCCGCTGCGCGGCGGACCGGTCCGAGCACGCGACCGATGCGCTCGCACGCTTCGGCGATGCGCGGAGGGTCCTCGATCAGCGCGAAGCGCACCGAATCGTCGCCGCCCGGACCGAAACCGATACCCGGCGCGACGGCCACGTGCGCCTCCTCGATCAAGCGCGTGGTCGCGCTGAGCGACCCGCCGCTCGCGAGCGAGGGCGGGACCTTCGCCCAGACGAACATCGTGCCGCTCGGCTCCGTGACGCCGGGCCAACCCGCGTTGCGGAGCCCCGCCGCGAGCGCGCCGGCGCGCGAGAGATAGAGCTCGCGGAGCTCCTCCGCGAAGCGGTCTCCGTGCTCGAGCGCCCACGCTGCCGCGTACTGCAACGGCGCGAACGTGCCGTAGTCGATGTACGTCTTCAAGTGAGCGAGAGCGCCGACCATGCGCTCGTTTCCGGCCATGAACGCGATGCGCCAGCCGGGCATGCTGTAGCTCTTCGACATCGAGAAGGTCTCGACCGCGAAGGCCTTCACCTCGTCCGACGGCACGCCGCAATCGAAGATGCTCGGCGCGTAGCGCGACGCGAAATCGAGGTCGGCGTAAGCGAGATCGTGCAGGAGCATCGCGCCCGAGCGCTGCACGACCCGGACGAGCTCGCGCATCTGCTCGCGCGAAACGATCTGACCCGTGGGGTTCTGCGGGTAGTTCGCGATCACGAGCTTCACGCGGCCGCCGCGCTTCTCGACGCGCTCGATGCCCTGGGCGATCGCCGCGGCCGGCTCGATGTCGATGGACGCGCGGTAGAGCTCGACCTCGGCGCCGGCCATCACGGGAGCGCCGACGTGGATCGGGTACGCGGGATCGGGCGCGAGCGCCGTGTCGCCGCGATCGAGCATCGCGAAGCAGAGGTGGCTCATCCCCTCCTTCGCCCCCATCGTGACCACGAGCTCACGCTCCGTGTCGAAGCGCACGCCGTAACGCCGCTCGTACCAGGCTGCTGCCGCCTGCCGGAGCGGCAAGAGGCCCCGGCCGGGGTGGTAGCGGTGATTCTTGCCGATGGCCGCCGCTTCGACCATGCGGTCCACGATGGGCTGCGGCGTCGGACGATCCGGGTTGCCGAGGCCGAGATCGATGATCTCGGCTCCCGTAGCGCGCACCCGAGCCTTCACCTCGTCGGTGATGACGAAGCCGTAGGGAGGCAGGCTCTCGGCACGGGGGAATGACCACACGGGACGCATCGGGACCGGGCCCTTTAGCACGAAATCTGTAAGAAAAGTTTGGTGCGGCCGGGGCCTTTCGTCGAGCCGGCCTAATGGCCGACCCCGAGAACGCGGGTTTGCCGACTAGCATGGGCGAGCGTCGTTCCGGGGCGCCGACCAGGAAGCTCCCTTCGACCGCGGCCCATGCCTTCGACCGCCTCGACGCCGAAACACGAAATTCGCGGTGCTCTCACGACCGACGAGGCTCCGCTGCTCGAGCTCGCGCGGCACCTGAACAGCGTGAACCTGCCGAACGAGCGCGAGCACATCCGGCGCCTGCTCGAGCACAGCGAGAAGAGCTTCCGGGGCGAGCTGCCCGAGCGGCGCCGAAAGTTCGTCTTCTTGGTGTGCGATCGCTCGACGGGCGAGGCGCTCGGGACCTCGACCATCATCGCGCAGCTCGGGCGGCGTGACGCGCCGTACATCTATCTCGACGTGATCGACGAGGAGAAGTACTCGAGCGCGCTCGATCGCCACTTCCACCACACGGTGCTCCGTATCGGCTTCTCGTACGACGGCCCTACCGAGCTCGGCGGTCTCGTGGTCGCCCCCGCGCACCGTCGCGCGCCCGAGCGACTCGGGCAGCTGATCTCGTACGTGCGCTTCCTCTACGTGACCGAGCACCGCGCGCTCTTCCGCGAGCAGCTCCTCGCCGAGCTCTTGCCACCCCTCGAGCCCGACGGCACGAGCCATCTCTGGGAAGCGCTCGGGCGACGCTTCACGGGGATGAGCTACGCGGAGGCGGATCTGCTCTCGAGCGAAAACAAGTCGTTCATCCGCGACCTCTTCCCGAGCGGGAACGTCTACGCATCGCTGCTCTCGCCCGAGGCGCGCGCCGTGATCGGCAAGGTGGGCGCGCAAACCAAGGGCGTGGAGAAGATGCTGCGTCGGGTCGGCTTCCGCTACGCCAAGCGCATCGATCCGTTCGACGGCGGCCCGCATTTCATCGCCCCCCTCGACGAGATTTCGCTGATCCGGGACACCGTGCCGCGCCCGCTCGTGACGGGCACGCCGAGCCCATCGGCGCCGCGCGCGCTCGTCGGGCGGAGCTTCACGACGGCGCCGTTCTTTCGCGCCGTCGCCGTCGAGGCCGAGGTGTCGGCAACCGCGGTAACGCTCAGCGCCGAAGCCGCCGCCGCCCTCGACGCGAAGGACGGCGACGTCCTCCACGTCCTGCCCCTCAAGGCCGCCGACTAGTACCGCACGACTAGACCCGTCAGCCGGCCCTCCGGACCGGCGGACGCCTTCCCTGGACGCGCCCCAGACCCCGGGGTATTGCCCGCCGCTCCATGGAAAGCAGCGGCGAAGAAGCCCTGATCCTGGCGCGCCGCCAGAAGCTCGAGAAACTGGTCGAGCGGGGCCAGAACCCGTTTGCGAACGACGTCGACACGAGCGACCGCGCGCTGGTCGCGGAGCTCCGCACGCTGTTCGCGCCGGCGCTCGAGGACGCCGCAGAGCTTCGCTACCACGCCGACAAGGTGACGGCGCTCGCGGGTGACCGCCGTTTTCACGTCTTCGGGCGCATCACGGCGCGGCGCGGCTTCGGCAAGGCGAGCTTCCTCCGCATCCGCGACCTCTCGGGCGAGCTCCAGCTCTTCGCGAAGCAAGACGTGATGGGCGCGGCGTTCGCGGCGCTCGAGGAGCTCGACATCGCCGACCACGTCGAGGCGCGCGGCAAGGCGATGGTGACCAAGACCGGTGAGCTCACGCTCGAGCTCGCGGAGCTGCGCGTGCTTTCGAAGGCCATGCGGCCTCTGCCGGACAAGTGGCACGGCATGACGGACGCGGACCTCCGGTACCGCCGCCGCTACGTCGATTTCGTCGCCAACCCCGACGCCGCCGCCGTGATTCGCGCGCGCGGCATCATCATCCAAGCGCTGCGCGACTTCCTCGATCACGGCGGGTTTTTGGAGGTGGAGACACCGACTTTGACCACGCTCGTCGGTGGCGCGACGGCGCGTCCGTTCAACACCCACCACAACGCGCTCGACCTGCCGCTCTTCCTGCGCATCGCGCCCGAGCTCTACCTGAAGCGCTTTCTCGTGGGCGGCTTCGAGCGCGTGTACGAGATCGGTCGCTGCTACCGCAACGAAGGCATCAGCACGCGGCACAACCCCGAGTTCACCATGCTCGAGTTCTATCAGGCGTACGCGACGTACGAGACCCTGATGGCGACGGCCGAGCGCTTGTTCGCACACATCGATCGCTTCTTGCACGAGCACTTGGTTGCGCAGGGGTTCGAGGTGCAAGCCGCGCGCTTTCGGAGCGAGCGCCCCTTCACGCTCGCCGAAGCGTTCGTGCGCCTGCCGATGAAGCAAGCCGTGAAGAGCTCGCTCGCGCGCGCCCACTTGGGCGACGAGGTGAGCGAGCGCCTCGCTCGGCTCGCCGTCGATCCGAAGACGAAGACGCCCGTCGACGCGGCGGCCGACGGCTGGGTCGCCGAGTGGCGCGAGCGCTCCGAGCGCGCCAAGGGCATCGACTGGGGGAACCTCCGCCGCGCGCTCCACGCCTCTGGCAACGACGGCGAGCGCCTGTTCGTCGCGTACGAGTACCTGGCCGAGCCGTTCCTCGCCGCCGACTACCGCAGCACCGACGGCACGAAGAGCGTCCCCGTCTTCATCATCGACTACCCGTTCGAGGTCTCGCCGCTCGCGCGCCGCAAAGACGCGGATCCGACGCTCGTCGATCGCTTCGAGCTCTTCGTCGACGGACGCGAGCTCGGCAACGCCTTCAGCGAGCTGAACGATCCGCGCGACCAGGAAGCGCGCTTCCGGCACCAGGTCGAGCTCAAGCAGAAGGGCAACGAGGAGGCGATGGACTACGACGCCGACTACGTCCTCGCGCTCGAGCACGGCATGCCGCCGGCCGCAGGCTTCGGCATCGGCGTCGATCGCCTCGTGATGGCCTTCACGAGCCAACCCTCGATCCGCGACGCGATCGCCTTCCCGCTCATGCGCCCCGAAGAGTGATGCCGAGCCTGCACCTTTTGCTGCTCGGCCCCGCGGCCTCCCGTACCGCGCCGGCGCATCGTGCGCCGGGTGCCGGCATGGAGCCGGGCTTCCTGCTTCACCTCTGGGAGTCGCTCGGGCTCTGGGCGCGCATCATCGTGATGGGCCTCGGGGGCATCGCGCTCGTCGTCGCAGCCGTTTGGGGCTTCCGGCAGCTGAGCCGCGGGCGCTGGCGCCGGCTGCTCGGCGGGTTCACGGGGCTCTGCTTCGGTGGCGCCGTCGTGCTCGGCACCTGGGCGATGCGCCTCCCGACGCCGAAGGGCACCTACTTCGTCTTCTGGCATCAGATCGTGCGGGTGGGAGCCGTGCTCACGGGCATGGGCTTCGTGCTCGGCGGCTTGGCGCTCGTGATCCCGAAGATCTTCGACCGCTTCGAAGGGAAGAGCTTCGTGTCGTTCATCGCGGCACGCCACGTCCGCTCGCAGAAGAGCGGATTTCTGACGGTGATCAGCGTGCTCTCGATCTCGGGCGTCGCCGTGAGCTCGCTCGCGCTCTGCCTGGTCGTGGCCGTGATGGGCGGCTTCGGCGCCGATCTCAAGCGCAAGATCCTCGGCAACAACGCGCACGTGAAGATCGAAGCCAAAACGGGCGGCGGCTTCGGCAGCTTCCGCGACCTCTTGGACGACGTGCGGAAACGACCCGGCGTGAAAGCCGCGACTCCGGTCGCGGCCGGCGAGGCGATGGCGTCGAGCTCCTCGAACACCGCGGGCGTGATCCTGCGCGGCATCGATCCCGAGACGATCGGCAGCGTGATCGAGCTCGTGAAGAACATCGAGGTCGGGCGCTTCGGCTACATCACCGATTGGACCAAGCTCCGGAACCTGCCGCCCGACGAGCCGATCGGCCTCGGACCGGGCGGCGAGGTCTACCTGAAAGGGCCGGATCTCAAGTACTTCGACGACGACAAGGCGCTCGACGGCGGGACGCCGAAGGACAAGCCGGCGGACGAGGTCGACCCGGCCGTGAAGGAGGCGATGGTCCCGGTCGACGCGTACCCGGGCATCGTGCTCGGTCGCGAGCTCGCCAAGACGCTCCACGTTTACATCGGCGACGAGCTCACGCTCGTGTCGCCGCTCGGCGATCTCGGCCCGATGGGCGTCCTGCCGAAGAGCAGGCGCTTTCGCGTGGCGGCGATCTTCTACAGCGGCATGTACGAGTACGACTCGAGCCAGGCGTACGTCGTGCTCGACGTGGCGCAGGACTTTCTCGATCTGCCGGGCAAGGTGACGGCGCTCGAGATCCGCGCGGAGGATGCCGAGAGGGTCGGCGACGTGCGCCCCGGGCTCCTCTCCGCGATTCAGGATCGAGACGATCTGCGCGTGCGCGACTGGAAAGAGTCGAACCGGAACCTGTTCAGCGCGCTCCAGCTCGAGAAGATCGCGACCTTCGTGATTCTTTCGCTCGCGATCCTCGTGGCGAGCTTCTGCATCATCTGCACGCTCTTGCTGATGGTGACGGAGAAGAGCAAGGAGATCGCCGTGATGAAATCGCTCGGAGCGAGCGACCAGGCCATCCTGCGCATCTTCATGGTCGAGGGCATGATGATCGGCGGCATCGGCACCGTGCTCGGCGTGCTGACCGGCCTCTCGGCGGCGCTCGGCCTTTTGTGGTTCGGCGTGCGGCTCGACCCGGACGTGTATTACATCGACCGCCTGCCCATCTCGGTCGACCCCTTGGATTTCTTGATCGTCGCCGTCTCGGCGCTCGCCATCACCACCCTCGCGACCCTGTATCCTGCGCTCGCCGCCAGCCGTTTGCGCCCGGTGGACGGGATCCGCTACGAATAGCGCGCGAATTTCCCGGAAGGCGCTAACGCTTGGACGCACTCGTTCTGATTGAAGGGCTCACGAAGAGCTTCCAGCACATGGGGCGGACGCTCGACGTGCTGCGCGGCATCGACCTCAACGTCTACGCGGGGCAGATCCTCGCGATCGTCGGGCCGAGCGGCGCCGGCAAGAGCACGCTGCTCCACTGCGTCGGCACGCTCGATCTGCCGTCCACCGGTCGCATCCGGCTCGGGACCGAAGAGCTCACGACGATGTCGAACTCGCGGCTCGCGGCCGTCCGCAACCGCGACATCGGGTTCGTGTTCCAGTTTCATCACCTCCTGCCCGAGTTCACGGCGCTCGAGAACGTGATGATCCCCGGGCTCATCCAGGGCCGCCCCCGACGCGAGATGGAAAAGCGCGCGAAGGCCCTGCTCGAGGAGGTCGAGCTCGCGCACCGCGGCACCCACCGCCCCGGCGAGCTCTCGGGCGGCGAGCAGCAGCGTGTTGCCGTCGCGCGAGCGCTCGCGCTCGATCCGAAGCTCGTGCTCGCCGACGAGCCGACCGGCAACCTCGACACCGCGACGAGCGACGCCATCCACGACCTTTTCTTCAAGATCAATCGCGATCACGGCACGACCATCATCGTCGTCACCCACAACCCGACGTTCGCCGAGCGGATGCCGCGCGTCGTCCGCATGCGCGACGGCCGCGTCGAGGCCGACGAAGCACGCGCCGTCTGAGCGCTCGGCATGCGACGCTCCAGCATCCGGCTGGCTCAGGCGATCCTCCTCGGAGTGCTCGCGCTCGTCTGGGCCGGGCCGGCCGCGGCACAAGCGCTCGTGCCCCCGCGCCTCGTCGAGAGCAGCGAGCCCGCTTACCCGGAGAGCGCCGAGGGCGACGCGACCGTCACGCTGACCGTCGTCGTGAACCGCGACGGCACGGTGCGCGAGGTGAGCGCGACGCGCGGCGACGAGCCGTTCGCGAGCGCGGCGATCGAGGCCGTGCGCAAGTATCGCTTCGAGCCGGCGACGCGCGATGGGCAGCCGGTGGCGGCCACGATCCGCTTCGAGGTCACGTTCACCGAGCCACAGCCGCCCCCCATCAAAGAGCCGCCTCCCGTGCCCGGCGCGGCTCCGGCGAACAGTCCGAAGGCCACGCCCGCCGAGCAGGAGCCGCTCGAGGTCGTCGTCCAGGGCGAGCGCCCCGCCGCAGACGTACGAACGCTCACGCGCGCCGAGGTGCGGCAGCTGCCCGGCGCGTTCGGCGATCCCTTCCGCGCCATCGAGTCGATGCCCGGCGTCACGCCGATCGTCTCGGGTTTGCCCTTCTTCTACATTCGCGGCGCGCCGCCCGGCAACGTCGGCTACTTCCTCGACGGCGTCCGCGTTCCGTACCTCTATCACGTGGGGCTCGGCCCCTCGGTCGTGAACCCGGCGATCGTCGATCACGTCGATCTCTACTCGGGAGGGTACCCGGCACGCTACGGGCGCTTCATGGGCGGCATCGTCGCGGGCGAGACGACGGCGCCGCGCAGCGATTGGCACGGCGAGGGCAACCTGCGCATCTTCGACGCGGGCGCCATGGTCGAGGGCGGTTTCGCGAACGGGCGCGGCACCGTGATGCTCGGCGGTCGCTACTCCTACACGGCGACGGTGCTGTCGCTGATCGCCCAGGACGTGAAGCTCGACTACCGCGACTACCAGGCGCGCTTCACCTACGACATCACGCCGAAAGATCGCGTGACGGCGTTCGCTTTCGGCTCCTACGATCTGCTCGGGCAAGAGCAGGCCGGCGGCCTGCGAGTCCTGTTCGGCACCGAATTTTATCGGCTCGATCTGCGCTACGACCATTTCTACGGCGCGGACAACCGGATCCGCATCGCAGTCACCGGCGGCTACGACAACACGCACCTCGATTTTCAAACCAACACGCGCGACGAGATGCTCGGCCTGCGCACCGAGCTCACCCATCATCTGGGGCCGCGCGCGCTCCTGCGCGGCGGCGCCGACGTCGTGCTCGACCATTACAGCATCGCGGCGCCGACCTACGTCGATCCGGACGATCCGAACATCAAAGCGTTCAACACGTTCTTCCCGCCGCGCAACGACGTCGCGGCCGGCGGTTGGGCGGACGTCGTGCTCGACGTGAGCTCGGCATTCGAAGCCACGCCCGGCGTGCGCGTCGACCTCTACCGCTCGGGCGCGACGACGAAGCCCGCCATCGACGCGCGCCTCGCCGGCAAAATCAAGCTCCTCAAGAATCTCAAGCTCATCGAAGCATTCGGCCTCGCGCACCAACCGCCGTCATTCGTGCTCCCCGTGCCGGGCCTCCAACCGGCGACTCTCTACAACGGGCTCCAGACGAGCCTCCAGACGAGCGCGGGCCTCGAGCTCAAGCTCAAGTCCCTGACCGCGACCGCGACCGGGTTTCACAACGCCTTCTTCAACATGAGCGACACGCTCGGCGCGAGCCCCGGCGGAGGCGTCAACAACCTCGATCAGCGGAGCATGGGCCAAGCGTACGGTCTCGAAATCTACGTGCACCGGGATCTCACGGAGCGCCTCGGCGGCTATCTCTCGTACACGCTCTCGCGTTCGACGCGCAGCCTGGGGAACGAGACGTTCCTCAGCGCGTTCGATCGCACGCACGTCGCCAGCATGGCCCTCTCCTACGATCTCGGGCGCAACTGGCGCGCGGGCGCGCGCTTCGCGGCCTATTCGGGTATCCCCGTCCAGCCGGACGGGCCACCGGGGCTCAATCAGGTGGCCCGAACGACGGACGTCGCGCGCGGACCCGGCTTTTACCGACTCGACTTGCGCCTCGAGAAGCGCTGGAACATCAAGCGGACAGGCTGGATCTCCTTCGTGGCCGAGATGCTGAACGCGACTTTTCACAAAGAAACGATCAGCGACACCGAAATCGGGCCCGTCACCATCCCGAGCATCGGCGTGGAAGGCGGCTTCTGATGCTGCGTCGCATCGCTCTCTCGCTGCTTGCGACGCTCGCTGCGGGCTGCCTGCCGGCGGACACGCGACCGCCGCCTGCCGCCGTCGAGATGACGGCCTCGGCCGGTCCGGGCACCCGCGGCATCACCGACACGGTCGACGGCTACCAGATCGGGTTCGAGTTCGTCCGCGCCAGCATTGGTCAGCCGTACGTCGGCGACCAGAGCGGCGACGACGGTGGTCCGTGCAGCGAGTACTATAGTCCGCAATATTCGCGTCTCTTCGATTTCGTCGCGGTGGAGCAGCCGGAGAAGGTGGGCCTCGGGTACGCGCTCGGCCCCTGCTCCTTCTCGTACTTCCTGCGTTTCCCGAACTACGACGCCATCATCGGTACCGGCGCCACGGCCGAAGACGGCGACTACATGCGCACGCCGCCCGACGGCGACGAGTCGATGGACATGGACATGGACATGGACACGGGCATCAGCCTCTGGGTGAGCGGCCTCGCCACCAAGGGCGACATAGTCAAAAGCTTCAAGTGGGAGTTCCGCGCGTACATGGGACTTCGGGAGTGCTGGATCCCGGACGGCGACACGAAGCAGACGACGTTCACGCTCGCGAGCGACGAGAAGCTCACGCTGAACGTCGAAATGCAGGCTGAAGCGCTCTTCCGCGATCAGCTCGATGCGGCCAGCGGCCTGCTCCGCTTCCAGCCCTTCGCTGACGCGGACACGAACGGCGACGGCGCCGTCAGCATGGAGGAGCTCGACGCCGTGAAGCTCAGCGACCTTTATCCCGGCTACGTCTACCCGGTGATCGATCCCAAGGTCGCGATCGAGGACCGCAACTATTACTGCGCCGACACCGACGGCAACGAAATCGCCGTGATCTCGCTCGCCGACTACCTGTACTGCGCCGCGGCGCCCTCGGTCGCGCGTTTCAACGGCGACGGCGGCTGCAAGATCCGCGTCGGCCGGCGCCGGCGCCGCGACTAACGCTGCTCGCAAAATGCTAGCGTCGAGCGCGATGAGTCCGCATTCCGGTGCCGTGCTCGTCGGGGCGACGCTCCTCGTGCTCGGCTGCGCGCGCGACGCCGAGCCAAAGTCCGTTCCCACCCCTTCACCGCTCCCGCCCGCAACGTGGAGCGCCGAGCCGGTAGGACCGCCCGGCACCGTCCTCGCGCCCGCGACGCGTGCTTCCGCCGCGCCGCCCCCGGCGCCTCCACCGCTCGAGCTCGCGGCGCCGGCCTGCACTCCCGCCGACTGGAGCCCCCACGCGGTCGCTCCCCTGCTCGCACCCGGCACGCGCGGAAACCCGGCCTACGCCGACCAGCCCGCGCACGAGACGCCGGCTTTCGACCCCGAGTGCACCGACGCCCCCGGCGGCCCGAGCGGCACGGGCGCTCCGGTCGTGATCGACGGCGTGGAGCTCCGGCTCACGAGCGTGACCCGAGCCGGCTTCAGCGGACGCCAGTGGGCGGGCAACCAGTGTGCGCTCGAGCTCCGTCTCGCCGGCGGCGCGGGCCATCCCGTCACGCTCGGACCCGAGCAGCTCCCGCCGTTCAACGCCGTGCTCTCGCTCGTGCGCGCGGGCTCCGCGGCGTGGCTCACGGTCGGCTACAACGGCTACACGCGTGAGTTCCCGAAAGGCAGCAATCGCGTCATCGCCCTCGATCTCTGCGACGGCAAAGTCGTCTGGACCTCGCCCAACTCGCGCTCGAATACGAGCCTGCTCCTCGTCGGCGACGCCCTCGTCACCGCCTACGGCTTCACGAGCGAGCGGCACTTCGTGTACGTGCTCGACCCCCGCTCGGGCGCGGTCGTGCAGAAGCTGCCGGTCGTCGAGAACCAGTGCCCGAGCAAAGCCTGGGCGCCGAATTACAGCGGCGGCGGCTGCGACGCCCCCGGCCAGCGCGTGGGCGCCGCCACCAGGCCGCGCATCGAAGACATGCTGTTCGTCGTCGACACGAACACGGGCTCCGCGACGTTCGTGCTCGAGCGCTGAGCTCGAGCCGCGCTCGCCACGCGCTTACGCGAGGTTCGCCGGCGCGATCTTGTCGGCGTTCGAGAGCAGGTACGCCTCGATGAACGGGTCGAGCTCGCCGTCGAGCACGCCTTGCACGTCGCTCGTCTCGTGCTCGCTCCGCAGATCCTTCACGAGTTGGTAGGGCTGGAGCACGTAGCTCCTGATCTGGTGCCCCCACGCGATCTGACCCTTGGCTGCTTCGTAGCGCTCTTGCTCGGCCTGGCGCTTCGCTTCTTCGAGCTCGAACAGGCGCGCTTTGAGCATCTTGAGCGCCATCGCGCGGTTCTGATGCTGGCTGCGCTCGGCGCGGCACACGATTTGAATTCCGGTCGGCAGGTGCTTCATGCGCACCGCCGTCTCGACCTTGTTCACGTTCTGGCCGCCCTTGCCGCCCGCGCGCATGGTCGTGATCTCGAGGTCCGTGTCCTTCACCTCGATGTTGATCTCGTTCTCGACGTCCGCCGTCACTTCCACGGCCGCAAAGCTCGTCTGCCGCCGCGCGTTGGAATCGAACGGGCTGATGCGCACGAGGCGATGCACGCCGACCTCCGCCCGCAAATAGCCGTACGCGTTCGCTCCCTGCACGCTGAAGGAAACGCCGTCGATGCCGGCCTCGTCACCGGCTTGGTAGTCGAGGATCTCGGTCTTGTAGCCCTTCCGCTCGCAATAGCGGAGGTACATGCGGAGCAGCATCTCCGCCCAATCCTTCGCCTCCGTACCGCCCGTGCCGGGGTGGATGCTCACGATCGCGCTTGCGTGATCGACGGGCCCGGACAGCATGCGCCTGAGCTCGGCCTGCCGCACGCGTGACTCGAGACTCGGTAGCTCCTTCTCGACCTCGGTCACGACGCCCTCGTCGTTCTCCGCAGCACCGAGCTCCAAAAGCTCGTTCGCGTCCGTCACGTCGCGCGCGAGCTTCTCGATGAGCTCGAGCTTTTCGACGGCGGCCGAGCGCTTGCGCATCTGCGCCTGAGCCTTCTCCTGATCTTCCCAGAAGCCGGGCTCGGAGCCGAGCTGGTCGAGCTCGTCGATTAAGCGGCGAAGCCCAGGGACGTCAAAGAGACCCCCTTAGCGCATCGACGCGCCGCAGAAGGTCCTGGAGTCCGTTGCGAGCTTCGGCAAGCATGGCGACGCGGATGTAGCAGACACGGGGCGCGCTTCCAAGCCGGCGAGCGCGGACGGCCTCGAGGTGCGGTTGGATTTTGGGGCGGGCTTCGGTTCGGCGGGGTTCTTCGGCACGGGTTCGCGCCGTTCCACGGGCGACGCTTCCAGGCCGAGGCGCCGGACACGCTCGCCGAACCAGCCGTCCGTGAGCACGTCGAGCTCCATCTGGGCCTCCTCACGCGCCAGGGCGGCCCGTGCCCGCCGCTCGGGCTCGGGGTCATTCCGCTCGTGCGAGAGCGCGCGGTGCCAGCGGATCAGCCGGCCCGTCACGCGCTCGGCGCGGTCCTCCCCGACCCGCTCGCGCAGGACGCGGATCCGCTCGATCGCGACCTCTTCGTCGGCGAAGACGAGCCGGTTCAGGCGAAACGTCGCCTGCGCTTCGAGCAAGAGGCCGTCGCCCCCGATCGTGCTGTACCGATAGGGGTCGTCGAGCGTCGGCTGCAGGTGCAGGGAGTCATCGCGCGAGCGCGCCGCCCGCACGCGCACCTCGGGCATGAGCGCGCTCCATCGCGCTCGCGTCGCGAGCGCGTCGAGGTCGCCCTCACGCTCCGCTAGGTGACGCGCGTTGCCCGCGGCCGCCACCGAGTCACGGGCCAGCCGCGCGAGGAGCTCGGGCGACAGCGCCGGCAGAACGACGTCCGGCTCGTCACCGCCGCTCGCGTCCGACGCGTTGCCCGCGTCGCGCACGCCCTCCGACTCGAGGGCAACGTCGGCGGCAGCCTCGCGCTCGGCGGCTGAAATGGCGGCATCTGCGCTGCGGCGGGCCACGACACGCTCGAGCGGCACCGTGACGCTCGCGTACGCGGCGAGCTCGGAGCGCTCCGTACGCCGCTCCCCGACGACGCCCAGCGTGACGCTCGCCTCCCCACGCCGCCCGAGCGTGGCCTCGCGCGCGGGCGCGAGCGGGGGCTCGGCCCGGAGTGGAGCGGC
>DASUGE010000319.1:0-6449 GCA_036274215.1 Polyangiaceae bacterium
CTCACGGTGCGCTGGTCTCGTTACTCGCCCTGTTCACGCGCGGGCGCGTCGAGTTTTGGACTTTTCAGGTGAGCTTCAGCACGACGGAGTTCTACGGGCTGTACCGCGTGTGGCGCATCCATCGGCGTAGTCGGAACGAGAGCGTTCACCGGCTTTTTCGCTGGGGAATGGGGTTTTACCTCGTGGCGATCGCGCTGTGGACGGTGGATACGCACCTGTGCTCGTTCGTCAGCGTGACCCTGCCGGCGTGGGGCCTTTTCAATCCGCAGCTCCACGCTGTGTGGCACGTTCTGGTGTCGCTGGGCTTCTATTCGCTCGTGCTGCTGATCGCGTACGATCGCTTCGACGTACTCGGTGTTCGTGCCGGGCTCGACCGCCGCTTCGGCGGCATTCCCGTGCTTGCGCGGCGTGATCGCCCCCTCCCATGACGAGCAGCGATGCCGAGCCCCTTCGTGCGATGAAGGCGAAGCGACCGGCGAGCGACGGCGCGCTCGCCACGTCGAGCTTTGCCCTTGCCGCCTTTTGTTCGCTGCTGTTCGTGCTCGAGCTTGCCGCAGCGTTCGGTCCGTACGGCTACTACATCGACGAGCCCTACTATCTCGCCTGCGCCCGACGACTCGATTGGGGCTACGTCGATCACCCACCGCTCTCGCTGCTCGTCTTGCGGGCCGTCACCTCGGTATTGGGCCATTCGGTCGTCGCGCTGCGCCTGCCTGCGGCCCTGGCCGGGGCCGCCACCGCCTTCGTGACCGGCAAGCTGGCGCGCGCGCTCGGCGGTGGGCTCTTCGCACAGCTTACCGCGGCGGCCTGTCTGATGGTCGGGCCCGGCTACCTCATCCTGTTCGGCTTCTTCTCGATGAATGCGTTCGAGGTGCTGGCGTGGACGGGCGCCGCGTACGTCCTCTTGAAGGCCCTTTCCGCGCATGCGCGCGGTCAAGGAACGCGCGACTTCGTCCTCCTGGGGATTATTTTGGGTTTAGCCGCGCAGAACAAGCACACCAGCGTGCTCTATGCGGGTGCGCTTGCGCTGGGTCTACTTTTCTCCGGCTCGCGCCGCGCTTGGTTGACGAAAAATCCGTGGCTCGCCGTCGCGGCCTGCCTGCTGCTCTTGCTGCCGAACCTGATTTGGCAAAGCTCTCACGCTTGGATCTCCCTCGATTTTTATCGAAACCGCGGCGGAAACGTCGACACGCCCGTGCTGCTCGGGCTCGCGAATCAGGCGCTGTCCATCAATCCCGCCGCACTCCCGTTCTGCCTCTTGGGCCTCTGGTTTTTCCTATTCACACGAGCGGGCGCCGTGCATCGCGTGTTCGCGTTCGCCTATCTACTGCTGCTCGCTTCGCTGCTCGCCTTGCACTCGAGTCGCCCTGATCGAATCGCGGGAGCCTATCCGGTGCTGCTCGCGGCGGGCGCGGTCGTCTTCGAGCGGTACACGCGGACACGCGCCCGCGCCTTACGTGCGGCCATGGTGTCGCTGCTCCTCGTCGGCGGCGGCGTGTTGTTGCCGATTGCACTCCCGGTCTTGCCGCCGCCGGACGCTGCCCGGTATGCCCAAGCACTCGGCGTCGTGCCACGCATCGAGCGTGAGGCTGCGCCCCTGCCGGAGTGGCTCGCGGAGCGCCTCGGGTGGCCTGAGCTCGTCGCCGCCGTTGCGAACGTCGCGCAGCAACTGTCGCCGGACGAACGGCGTCGCGCGGTCGTGCTCGCCGCAAGCTACGACATTGCCGGCGCGGTCGAGCTCTTTGGGCCGGCCCACGGACTCGCGCGCGTGGTGAGCCCGCACAACAGCTGGCTGCTCTGGGCCAACGAACATTCGTTCGAGCCTACCGACGTCGTCATCGCGGTCGGCTTCTCGGAAGCGACGCTGCGCGAGCATTTTCGCGAGCTTCGTGCAGCGGGCTCGCGACGCTGCGACGTCTGTCTCAGCGACTCGCACGACATCGCCATGTTCGTCGCTCGAGAGCCGCTGGCGCCGCTTTCGACTCTGACGCAGGCGCTGCGCAGACTGAAGTGAGCGGCCCTGCCGGAGGACGCTCAGAACTCGACGACGGTGCGAATCGACGCCCCGCCGTGCATCAAGTCGAACGCCTCGTTGATGCGCTCGAGCGGCAGCTTGTGCGTGATGAGCGAGTCGATCTCGAGCTTTTTGTCCATGTACCAATCGACGAGCTTCGGTACGTCGGTGCGCCCTCTCGCGCCGCCGAACGCCGTGCCTTTCCACACGCGGCCCGTCACGAGCTGAAACGGTCGGGTCGCAATTTCCTGACCGGAGCCGGCGACGCCGATGATGACGCTCACGCCCCAGCCGCGGTGACAGCACTCGAGCGCCTGGCGCATGAGCGTGACGTTGCCGACGCACTCGAAGCTGTAGTCGGCGCCCCCGCCCGTGAGCTCGACGAGGTGCGCGACGAGGTCGCCCGAGAGCTCCTTCGGGTTCACGAAGTGCGTCATGCCGAACTTGCGCGCGACGGCTTCGCGGGCCGGGTTCACGTCGACGCCCACGATCATGTTGGCGCCGACGAGGCGCGCGCCCTGGATCACGTTGAGGCCGATGCCGCCCAGGCCGAAGACGACGACGTTCGCGCCCGCCTCGACCTTTGCCGTGTAGATGACGGCGCCGACGCCCGTCGTGACGCCGCAGCCGAGGTAGCAGATCGACGAGAAGGGGGCGTCTTTTCGCACCTTCGCGAGCGCGATCTCGGGCAGGACCGTGTGGTTCGCGAAGGTCGAGCAGCCCATGTAGTGGTGGAGCTTCTTGCCTCGGTATGAAAATCGGCTGCTGCCGTCGGGCATGAGGCCCTTGCCCTGCGTCGCGCGGATCGCGGTGCAGAGGTTCGTCTTGCGCGACAGGCACGATTTGCAGGCGCGGCATTCGGGCGTGTAGAGCGGGATGACGTGATCGCCCGGCACGACCGACGTGACGCCGGCGCCGACCTCGCGCACGATGCCCGCTCCCTCGTGTCCGAAGATCACCGGGAAAAGGCCTTCGGGATCCGCGCCGGAGCGCGTGAACTCGTCGGTGTGACACACCCCCGTCGCCTTGAGCTCGACCAGGACTTCGCCCGGCTTCGGCCCTTCGAGCTCCACTTCGTCGACGACGAGCGGTTTACCGACCTCGAACGCAATCGCAGCGCGGGTCTTCATGCCCCGCATCGTAGGCAGGGACGCTCGGGCGAGCAAGCACGAGGCTACACGCGTGCTAGCGTGGCGGAGCCGTAGGAGGAAACGGTGACGCGCAACGATTCGAAGAGCGCGGGGGGATCCGCAGACGAAGCGTCGTCGCTTTCGAGCGAAGCGCCGCGCGCCGCGGTGTCGGGCGAGCCACCCCTCGAAGCGACGCCGGCGAAGCTCGGGCAGCGCGCCCGAGTGGCCGCGGGATTCACGTCGATCGTCGCGACGGCCAAGCACGGCTTCGGTGAGATGGGCGTCACGCGCACGCTCGAAACGCTCGCTGCCTTGAACCAGAAGGACGGCTTCGATTGCCCGAGCTGCGCGTGGCCCGATCCCGACGGCGAGCGCAGGGCCGCGGAGTTCTGCGAGAACGGGGCCAAAGCGGTCGCGAGCGAAGCGACACGACGCCGCGCGACGCCCGAATTTTTCGCTCGCCATTCGATCGAGGCGCTGCTCGCGCAGAGTGACCGCTGGCTCGAGGAGCAGGGGCGAATCGTGCAGCCGATGCTGCGGCGCGCCGGCTCGGATCACTACGAGGAGATCGGGTGGGACGATGCCTTCGCGCTCGTTGCACGCGAGCTCAATGCGCTCGCTTCGCCGAACGAAGCGTCGTTTTATACGTCGGGTCGCGCGAGCAACGAGGCCGCGTTTCTGTACGGGCTCTTCGTGCGGATGTTCGGGACGAACAATCTGCCGGATTGCTCGAACATGTGCCACGAGTCGAGCGGCCTCGGCCTCAGCGAGACGATCGGCATCGGCAAGGCGACCGTGAAGCTCGAGGATTTCGAGCACGCCGACGCCATCTTCGTCATCGGTCAGAATCCGGGCACCTGTCACCCGCGGATGCTGACGGAGCTCGAGCGCGCAGCGAAGAACGGCGCGAAGATCGTCAGCGTGAATCCGCTCCCGGAGAGCGGGCTCATCCGCTTCAAGAATCCGCAGCATCCGCTGAGCTTGGTCGGACCCGGGACGCCGCTCGCGTGCCTGTTCTTGCCCGTGCGGGTGAACGGCGACGTGGCGCTGTTCAAAGGCATCGTGAAAGAGCTTCTCGAGGACGACCGCGCAACGGGCGGCGGGGTCCTCGCGCACGACTTCATCGCTTCCCAGACCGAAGGGTTCGCGGAGCTCGCGCGCGACCTCGACGCGGAGCCGTGGGCGCGCATCGTCGCCGACAGCGGCGTTTCCCGCGAGCTCATCCGCGAGGCGAGCGCGATCGCCGGACGCGCCGAGCGCGCCATCTACTGCTGGGCGATGGGCATCACGCAGCACCAGAACGGTGTCGCGAACGTGCAGAGCATCGTGAACCTCGCGCTCGCACGCGGACACATCGGACGGCGCGGAACGGGGCTCTGCCCGGTGCGGGGCCACAGCAACGTGCAGGGCGATCGCACGGTCGGCATTTGGGAAAAGATGGGGCCGAGCTTCCTCGCGGCGCTCGGCAAGGAGTTCGGGTTCGAGCCGCCGGCGGCGCACGGCCTCGACACGGTGCGCACCATCCAGGCGATGCACGCGGGCGAGGTGAAGGTCTTCGTGGCGCTCGGCGGAAACTTCCTGAGCGCGACCCCCGACACGCACTACACGGCCGAGGCGCTCGCGCGCTGCCGGCTCACGGTTCACGTCTCGACGAAGCTCAATCGTGCGCACCTCGTCACGGGCGAGCAAGCGCTGATCCTCCCGTGCCTCGGGCGCAGCGAGTGGGACATGCAGGCCACGGGCGAGCAATTCGTGACGGTGGAGGACACGACGGGCGTCGTACACGCTTCGCGCGGGATGCTGCCGCCCGCCTCGCTGAAGCTGCGGAGCGAGCCGGCCATCGTCGCGGGGATGGCTCGCGCGACGCTCGGGCCGCGGGCGAGCGTCGATTTTGCGGCGCTAGCGGCCGACTACGATCGGATCCGCACGCACATCGAGCATGTCGTGCCCGGCTTCACGGAGTACAACCGGCGCGTGCGCGAGCCCGGCGGCTTTTACCTGCCGAACGGCCCACGCGAAGGCCGCTTTCCGACGCCGAACGGCCGTGCGCGCTTCACGGTGCACCCGATGCCAAGGCACGAGCTCGGCGGCGGGAAGCTGCTGCTCATGACCATTCGCAGTCACGATCAGTTCAACACGACCATCTACGGCGAGAGCGACCGGTATCGCGGCATCGCGCGTGGCCGCCGCGTGCTGTTCGTCAACCAGGAGGACCTCGACGAGCGCGAGCTTTCTGCCGGAATGCTCGTCGATCTCGTGAGCCACCATGGTGGCGAGCGGCGCCGTGCCGAGGCGTTCAGGCTCGTGCCGTATTCGATCCCGCGGGGTTGCGCGGCGGCGTATTTTCCGGAGACGAACGTGCTCGTGCCCGTGACCCGCGTCGCGGCCGGCAGCAATCAGCCCGCGTCGAAGTCGATCCCGATCACGCTCGAGCGGCGTGCGGCGCACGTGGAGGCCGGAGCATGAGCGTTTTCGAAACCAGACGCGGGCCGAGCGCGGGGCTCCTCGATATCGAAGCGTGGCGCTCCGAGCCGGGCTCGGCCCTAGCATTGCGGGACGACGTGCTGAGCGTCGAAGAACCTCTCGAAATCCGCGTCGCCGGGGAAACGCTGGCCGTCACCATGCGCACGCCCGGTCACGACGGCGAGCTCGCCGCGGGTTTTCTGCTCGCCGAAGGGCTCGTGCGCTCGCGGGCGGATCTCGGAAGCATCGCTCACTGCGGAAGGCCGGGGGAGGAGGGCGCGCGCAACGTCATCAACGTCGTGCCGGCACCCGGCGTCCACTTCGACGTGGAGGCGCTCGGCCACGCACGGCGCGGCACGCTGACGACGTCCGCGTGCGGCGTGTGCGGGCGACGCTTCGTCGACGATCTCGTCGCGCGGCTCCGAACGCCGCCGTACCACCCGTCGCTCGAGCGCGAGTTCATCGCCGCGCTGCCCGCGGAGCTTCGTGCTCGCCAGCCTCATTTCGAGCTCACGGGCGGGCTCCACGCCGCCGGCATCGCCAGCCCCGAGCACGGCCTCTTGGTGGTGCGTGAGGACGTGGGACGACACAACGCGGTCGACAAGGCGATCGGGCGGCTCTTGCTCGACGCGCAGTCGCTCGGCGCGGGCAGCGTGCTCGTCGTGAGCGGGCGCACGAGCTTCGAGATCGTGCAGAAGGCGCTCTCCGCAGGGCTCTCGGGCGTCGTCGGGATTTCGGCGCCGACCTCGCTCGCGCGCGCGACAGCCGAGCGTTTCGACCTGCTTTTGTGCGGTTTCGCGCGGGGCGGCGCGTTCAACGTGTATGCGGGCGCGTCGCGGCTT
>DASUGE010000320.1:0-3708 GCA_036274215.1 Polyangiaceae bacterium
CGCGACCCACTCGTTCGTGTGAAAGAGGCGATGCGTCCAATCGAACTGCGGGTCCCAGCCCACGAGCTCGTGCAAAATGGCGAGGGGGATTTGAGTGTGGCGCAGCTCGTCGAGGGCGCCGAAGGCGGCCGTCGTGCGCCAGGCGCTGTCGCGGCCGAAGCGCGCGGCGCGCAGGTTACCGATGACGGCGGCGAACTCGGCGAGCGGCAGCGTTGCTCCGTGAAGCTTCAGCGCGCTGAGCCAGCCGCGGTCGTGACGACCGAAGTCGGCGACCTTGCCCACGGCGTCGCGCACGGCCGTGATCGCTCCCTCCTTCTCGTGCTGACCGGTGACGTACTCGGTGAACGTCGTGCGGTACGGTTCGTCCCACGTCTGCCACGCGGCATGCTCGAGCCACGGGCGCCCGCTGATCGCCTCCGGAAACACGTCCTGCTCCTGGACGTAGGAGTAGGTCCAGTCGAGCTTCCTCGCGAGATCCAGCCACTCTTGCCGTTTGAGCAACGTCTCTACCCTCTACGTTCGGTTGTCGGCGTGCGCCCGTCCCGCTCGCCACCCTCGGTAACGGATCCGGAACGAGCCGGCGAGCTTTTGACGTTAGCACATTGTCATCGCCTCCAGAGGCTCCACACTCTGTCCTACAGGTGCACACATGGCGATCATCGCGCACATCACGCTTACGGTGAGCGACTACGCGCGCTCCAAAGCGTTCTACGAGAAGATGCTCGCGCCGCTCGGCATCGAGGCGTTGATGGACTTCGGTTAGGCGTGCGGCTTCGGTCGCGAGAAGCCCGAGCTCTGGTTGGGAAGCGGCCCCGCAAGCTTTCCAGAAGCCTGAGCCACCTGAAGGCGATCACGCCGACGCACGTGGCGTTCATCGCGAAGGAACCGTCAAGAAGTTGACGCTTTCTACGAAGCGGCGCTCGCCGCGGGCGGGAAGGACTTCGGCGCGCCCCCGCGGGCCGACTATACGGAGGCCTCGGGCGCGCGATCGGCGAGCGTTGGCAGGCGGATGCCGCGTGTTTCCGGCAGCGTCCACACCCAGGACGCCGTAAGGAGTGCCAGCACGAGCGGCACGCCGAGCCCCCCGGCTAGGCCCGCGCGCTCGACCGCCCACGCGACGAGCACGGGCGCGCCGAGCTGCGCCGTTCGCGCGAGGTTGTAGGTCGAGCCCATCGCGAGGCCACGGAGCTCCGTAGGGAAGAGCTCGGCGAGCAGCGCTCCGAACCCCGCCGTACACCCGGAGCCGAAGCCGAGCATCAGCATGGCGCTCCAGAACAGGATCGGCGTCGCCGACAGCGCTTGCCAGGCGAAGGCGAGCGGCGCGAGCGCCGCGGCCGTAAGCAGGGAGAAGCACGCGAAGGCTATCCGCCGTCCGAAGCGGTCGGCGAAGCGCCCGAACATCAGCATGCCGCTGAACTGTCCGACCTGCGCCGTGATCATCCAGGTCAGGCTCTTCCCGGTCGATTGGTGCATGTGCGTGAGCAGGAACGTGGGCAGCCACGTGTAGCAGCTCCAGTACGTGCCGAGCTTGAACACTCCGAGGAGCCAACCGCGGACGAGGCGCGACGGCAGACCGGGGGTGAGTAGCTTCCTGAACTTCGCCGGCTCCAGCGTGGGCTCGCTCGGCAGGTGGAGCGAGCGTCGCGCGAAGAACGCAAGCATGGCCGTGGCGCTCGATGCGACGAGCACGGCTCGCCACCCGACGATCGGGACGATCACGAAGCCTGCGACGGCCGCGATAGCGACGCCGACCGGCTCGCCCGCCTGGAGCAACGCCGAGGCTCGCCCGCGCCGCCCTGGTGCCACGGCCTCGGCGAGCATGCCGTGCCCGATCGCCCATTCGCCGCCCACGCCGAGACCGACGAGCGCGCGCCCGGCGATGAACACGCCGATCGTCGGGGCGAGCCCGCACACGAGCGAGCCCAGCGAATACACGGCGATCGTGAGCGCGAGGACCGAGCGCTTGCCGAACCGATCGGCGAGCCGTCCGCCGACGATGCCGCCGAGCCCGGAAGTGCTGAGGGCCACGCCGAGCAACCACGGCTCGAGGTGGTGCGACAGCCCGAGGTCGCGGGAGACGCGATCCTTGATGAAGCCGAACAGCACCAGATCGTAGAAGTCGAACGCCCACCCGAGGAACGCGAACGCGAACAAGCGCGTCGGAAACGGGCGTGCTGCCTCCGCGGTGCTGTCGCTCACCGGCGCATCTTAGTGCATGAAAAGGGAGGCTAGATCGAAAGGGAGAGGGAGCAGGCGTCTTGGCCGCGCGGATAGAAGCGCGGAAGCCGCTCGATGATGCGAAACCCGGCTTTGAGAAACAGGGCGAGCGCCTCGACGTTGGCTTGCGCGGTACAAAGGTGGAGCTCGCGCGCCCCGCCGTCGCGCGCGAGCCGGATCGCAGCCGCGAGCAGGCGCTGCCCGACGCCTCCGGCGCGCTCCGTCGCGGTGACGGCGATGGCCTGAATCGATGCGCGCCCGCGCCCGTGCTGCTCGACGACGACGAAGCCGACCGGCTTGCGCTCGCGCGTGGCAACGAGCGTCGTGCTGCTCGGCTCGAGCAACATCCGCTGCGTCGTCACGTCCGACTGCCGCGCGAAGGGAGCGAAAGCCTCGCTCGCGAGCGCCACGACGAAGCGCTCGTCAGCCGGTGCGAAGCGCCGAATCCCGACCTCGTGTGAAAGGACGGCACTCATGGGAGGGAAGCATAGCGCACCGGGCGGTGGCTCGCGTCACCCCGCGGCGCTACTCTTGAAGTACTTTCTCGCTTTCTCGGAGCCCTGCTTGAAACACCCTCTCGCCCTGATTGTCGTCACCCTTCTCGGTTCGCTCCTGCTCGCTCCCGGCTGCCAATCGGAGCGTCCGCTCACGGCTCTCCGTGACGGCCCCCGCGAATGCCAGGAGCTCGAGCTCAACTGCAAGGCCCCGGCCGAAGCCTTCGGCGAGCCCTACCAGCACTGCTACGAAACGGGCAAAGCCAAGGTCGCGAACGCCTGCATCAACTATTACTTCGACTGCATCGATCAATGCCGCGACGCTTCGGAAAATCTCGGGGCGGGCGGGCACGGCGGCGCGAGCGGAGCCGGAACGAGCGGCGACAGCGGCGCGAGCGGAGCCGGCGCGGGCGGAGCCTAAGGCACCGGCGCGCCGCATCCCGTCCAGTACTCGACAAAACTCAAAATACTCTGGTACATCACGTCGTCCGTACCGCTGAACTTCGCGCCGCCGCCGTGTAAGACGCCGCCCGCCCTCACTTCGAGCGGCTTCCGGAGCAGGAGGCTTTGCGTCGGGTCCCGGGCGTCGATCAGCCTCGACGTGACGACGTTGTGGAACGTGTTTAGAGAGCCCGCGTTGCAGTTGTTTTCGACGTTGATGAACTGCGGCGCGATGGGACCGTCGGGGCCCTCGGAGCTCGAGAAGTGGCACGGGGCGCAGCGATCGCGCCAGACGTAGACGGTGTCGCGAAACTCTGTCTCGACCGTCGGTGGATCACACGCGGTGCCTTCGGGGACCAAGAACGCGACGTGCTCCGCGTCGGCCGCTGAGCCGCAGTCCTGCTTGCCGGAGGTGGCGGGACAGGCGACGCCCGGGCAAGCTTCGCCCCCACAGCGGGCGATCTGCTCGACGAACTCTTTGAAGGCGTCGTACTCCTGATCGATGACCTCTTGCGTGATGAGCGTGCTGTCCGGGTGAGCGCGCTCGATCCAGCCG
>DASUGE010000321.1:0-2750 GCA_036274215.1 Polyangiaceae bacterium
CGCGCGTGCGCCGGCTCCGCTACCTCTGGCTTCTCGTTCCCCTGCTCGGGTTGCTCGAGCTCGTGACGAACGTCGTGCTCTCGCGACGCGCGCCGGGCATCGAAGCGTGGGGCGCGCTCCGAAGCGCCGCGCTCGCGCTGAAACGGTCCGGCGAGCCGGTCGTGGTCGCGCCCGAGTGGGCGGAGCCGCTGGCGCGTCTAGCGCTGGGTGATCGCGCGTTCCCGCTCGAGGAGCTCGCCCGCGCCGACGATCGCACGGTGCCGGGGGTGCTCGAGATCGCCGAGCTCGGCGCGCGCTCGCCCGCCGCCCGCGACTGGCCCGTCGTGACGGAGCGGCGCGAAGGGCCGTTCGTCTTGCGCGTGCTCAAGAACCCGCGGCCGCTTCGCTCGCGTTACCAATTCGCCGACCACGTGCGTCCCGGCGAGCTCAGCGTCGCGCTCGTGCGCGGCGACGGCGAGCGACCGTGCGAATTCAGGGAGCACCTCCCCGCGACGGCGGGCGGGCTCCACGGGCAGGTGGCGTTCCCGAGCGAGCGCTTTCAATGTCCGGGCGGCGAGCAGATGTTCGTCGGCGTCACGGTGATCGACGACCAAGACTACCGGCCGCGCCGTTGCATCTGGGCCCATCCACCGCAGGCGGGCGCGCTCCGGCTCCGTTTTGCCGCCGTTCCGCTCGGTACGCGTCTTCACGGCTACGCAGGGCTCTCGTATTTCCTGTTCCGCGACGGCGTCGGCCCGCCGATCACGCTTTCCGCCTCGAGCGCCGGGCGCAGCTTCGGCTCCGTGTCACATCGCGACGAGAGCGGCTGGAGCGGCTTCGAGCTCGCAACCCCCGGGCTCTCGGGGCAAACGGCGGACGTCGACTTCGAGGTGCGCGCCGAGGGCGGCTACCGGCGCGACTTCTGCTTCGCCGTCGAGGCGGTCGAATGACCGGCGAGCGCTTCGAACGTCGTGATCTGGTCGTCGCTGCGGCGCTCGCGGCCTTTTACCTCGTCGTGCTCGCTTCGACCACGAAGACGCTCGGGTACATGCGCGACGAGGGCTTTTACGTCTACTGCGCGCGCGCCCTCGAGACCTGGTTCGATCACATCGGGAGCCAGGGCACGGACGCGTTCGCGCGCGCGAGCATCGATCGTTACTTCGACCCCGTGCACGAGCACCCCGCGCTGATGAAGCTCCTGTTCGCGGCGTCTCACCGGCTCCTGCACGAGCGCTTCCCGCTGTTTGCGGAGTCGGGGGACGCGTACCGGTTGCCCGGGATGGCGATGGGGTCGCTCGCCGTGGCCGTCCTTTATCTGTGGGGAACGGCGACCATGGGGCGCCTCGGGGGGGCGGTGGCGGCGCTGTCGTTCGCGTGGATGCCGCACGTCTTCTTCCACGCACACCTCGCGTGCCTCGACGTTGCCGTCGCGGCGATGTGGCTGCTGACGAGCTTCCTCTACGCACGTGCATTCGACGGCCGGCGCTGGCCTCGCTTGCTCGCCGTCGGCGTCGCCTACGGCCTCTTCCTCAACACCAAGCACAACGCGTGGATGTTCCCGTTCGCGCTCGCGCTCCATCTCGGCCTCGTTCGGCTCGTCGAGCGCCGGCGCAAGCTGCCGCGCACGGGGCCGCTCGTGCCGTGGGCGCTCGTTTCCGTCGTCGTGCTCGGCCCGCTCGTGCTTTGGCTCACGTGGCCGTGGCTGTGGTTCGACACGGGCGAGCGCGTGCTCGCTTGGTTCGAGTTCCACCTCGGGCACGACTACTACAACATGGAGTTTTTGGGCCGGACGTATTGGAAGCCGCCCATGCCGCGGCTCTACGCCTGGGTCATGACGCTCGGGACGGTGCCGCTCGTGACGCTCGTCCTCGGTGCGCTCGGCCTCTTCGATACGGTGCGCGCGTTCGTCCGCGGCAAGGAGGCTTCACGTGTCGTCGTCGACGCGCTCTGGCTCGTCGGGATCGCGACGAGCTACGCGCCCTGGTGGTCGAGCGACACGCCCATCTTCGGTGGCACCAAGCATTGGCTCACCGCCTACCCGTTCCTGTGTCTGCTCGCAGGCCGTGGGTTCGTGCTCACGCTGGCTCGCGTGCGCGCCCTACTGCCCGAGCGTCCCTTCGTAGCCCGCGCTCTGCCCGCGGCGCTCGCTGCCGCGGTGCTTGTCGGACCGTGCGTGATGGCCGTGCACGCGCATCCGTATGGGCTCTCGTTTTACACGCCGCTCGTCGGCGGGGTGCCGGGCGCGGCGAGCCTGGGGCTCAACCGCACGTTCTGGGGCTACACGACGGGCGTCCTTGCGCCCGTCATCAATCGCCGCGCGCCGCCTGGCGCGGGCGTTTACGTGCACGACACGGCGCTCCAAAGCTGGGAGCTTTTGCGCGCCGACGGGCGCGTGCGCTCGGATTTGAACGGCACGCTCGCCCTCCATGCCTCCGAGCTCGCGCTTTATCACCACGAGCCGCACATGCGCCGCGTCGAGTTCGAGACCTGGGTGCTCTACGGGACGGTCGCGCCGGTCGCGATGGCCGTCTACGACGGTGTCCCGATGGCGTGGCTCTATCAGCGGCCCCGGAAGCGCAGCGAAGACGGCGCGGAATAGACGAGCCGCTTCATCCGTCCATGCGTCTAGTAGCTAGGTGCGCATGGCGTCCGGCGGTGCGTGCCGGGCGCGAGTGCTTGCCACCGCGGCGGCGAAATTCGCTCCGGCGGCACAACTCGCGCCACGAACCTCCCGAACTACCGCTATGTCGCATTTCGCGTGGTTGCCCTGG
>DASUGE010000322.1:0-2646 GCA_036274215.1 Polyangiaceae bacterium
ACGATCGGGTTCAGCGCGCCGCTCGCCGACTCGAGCGATGGTGCGGGAGCGGGCGGCGGAACGGAGCGCGCCGTGGCTTCCACCGCTTCGACGAGCTTCGACTTCTTGGCGAGCGCTTCGGCTGCCAGGCGCTCGACCCACGCGGCGACCTCGGAGCGCGGCGCCACGAGCCCGGTGCGCTCGAGCTCCGCCGCCATCACGAGCGCGTCGGCGAAGCGGTCGGCCTCGTTCGTCTCGAGGGCCCGCATCGTGAGCGCGTCGAGCTCGGCGGGCACGGCCGGCAGTCGATCGCGGGGGCGGTCGATCTTGCCCTCGGCTTTCTTGAGGAGGTCGGGCCGCGTTCCGCCCGGAAACAGCCGCTCGCCGGTCAAGAGCTCCCACAAGATCACGCCCATCGCGTAAAGGTCCGCGCGGCGCGTGAGCGCTTCGCTGAAGAGCTGCTCGGGCGCCATGTACGCGGCCTTCCCGCGCACGAGGCCGTCCCGCGTCGTATTCACCGACGTCGCTGCCTTCGCGATGCCGAAATCGATGACGCGCGCGACGCCGTCCACGCCCACGATCACGTTCTGCGGTGACATGTCGCGATGCACGAGCTCGAGCGCGCGCCCCTGGCGGTCCTTGGCCTCGTGCGCGGCGTGCAGCCCGTGCAGCGCGTCACACACGATCGCGAGCGCGATGCCGCGCGGCACGCCGCCTTCCGCACGCGCCGCCGTCACGAGGCGCGCGAGCGTCTCGCCGTGCACGTACTCCATCACGAGCAAGAGTTCGCCTTCGCTCGCGACGACGTCGAGCGTGGGTACGACGTTCGGGTGACGGATGCGCGCCGCGAGCTGCGCCTCTTCGACGAGCATCGCCTCGAACTCGGGATCCTCGGCGAACTGCGGCAACAAGCGCTTGATCGCGACGACGCGCGAGAACCCCGCGGCGCCGAGCACGCGACCGAGGTGCACCTTGGCCATGCCGCCGTGCGCGAGCAGCGCGTTCACTTCGTAGCGGCCGACGCGAAACCTGTCGCGGCGGCGCGCGCCCGTGTCCTCGTTCGCGAGCGCGTCCGTCGCGTCGAGGAGCGGCGGCGCGGGCTTCGTCTTCGGCAACGGCGGCGGCGTGACGGCGTAGAGCTTCGGCTTGCCGTTCACGGCGCGCTCCCGCCCAGGTCCGGATCGAGCATCACGGCCACTCTCGAATCGAGAATAGCGCAGGAAAGGGCGGAATTGCCGAGCTCGCCTTCACAAGAGTAAGACTCTCTGCTCTTGGCTCCACCCCTGTCGGAGAACGTCCGACAACGTGGGAGCAGGGCGCTGCTTTCTCGAGATCGACCCACGAATTTGGGGGGTGTCGTGTGGGCTCGAGTTTGTACACTGCCGTACGTGGCATGATGCCTGACGGGAATATGAGACGGTTCCGCTGCGAATCCTCGCGTGTCGCGTGGTTCTCGGCCGCGCTGTTGCTCGCTGCTTGCTCGCTCGGCTACGACCCCGACGAGCTCACGTCCGGACCGCCTCCGAATACGCCGCAGGCCGGAGCGAGCGGCGCGGCGGGCGGCGGGCGCGCCGGCGCGGCGGGAAGCAGCGCGAGCGGAGCGGCGGGTGGTGGCCGTGGCGGCGCGTCCGCCGCGGGCAAAGCGGGCGAGGGCGGCGAAGCCGGCGAGGGCACGAGCGCGGGCAAGGGCGGGACTTCGGGCGCCGGCAAGGGCGGCAGCGCTGGAAGCGCCGGAAATGGCGGGACTTCAGGGGCGAGCGGCGCGACCGCGGGAACTGCGGGCAGCGGCCAGAGCGCGGGAACGGGCGGCACGAGCGCCGGACCAACCGAGCTCTACTGGCTCGAAGAGGGAAGCGACACGGTGAACCGCGCGAACGCCGACGGTAGCTCGCCGGAGCTGCTCGTCTCGATCACGAGCCTGGACTCGTACCTGCGCTCCATCGCGATCGACACGGTCCACGGCAAGCTCTACTTCAGCGACGATCAGCGCGGGCGCGTCGAGTGGTCCGATCTCGACGGCGACAACGTCACGACCTGCGTCGGCAGCCTCGATCACCCGGTTGGGATCGATCTCGATCTCACGAACGGCAAGCTCTACATCGTCGACCGGGGAACGGTGCCGGCCGTCTACCGTGCGAACCTCGACGGCAGCGGTCTCGAGCCGCTCATCACGGACGGGCTCGACCATCCGTACGGTATCGCGCTCGACGTCCCGGGAAACCGGATGTTCCTCGTTGACAACGATCTGAACCAGGTGCTCCGAGCCGATCTCGACGGCGGAAACCTCGTGGATCTCGGCGTGCCGGATGTCGGGACCCCGATCCAGATCGCCTTGGATCCGGACGGCGGAAAGCTCTACTGGTCCGAGCTCGGTCCGCCCGCTCGCATCCGTCGCGCGAACGTCGACGGCTCGAGTCCCGAGGACCTCGTCGTCGAGCCGGACGTGGACACCCCCCTCGGCGTGAAGGTCGACGTCGTGGGGCGCAAGCTCTACTTCGCCGACGGCGCGGGCACGATCAGTCGGTCGGACCTCGACGGTTCGAACCGCGTGCCCCTGCTCACGGATCTCGACGGCCCGGTGGGGCTCGTTCTGCGCTACTGAAGAGCCTCCGGCGCCGCTCCCGTGAACGGCCGTCACTGCTCGAGCGCTTCCGCCGGCACCGTGAA
>DASUGE010000323.1:0-2198 GCA_036274215.1 Polyangiaceae bacterium
CGCGGGGTGGGCGCGTCGGAAGCAGGATGGTATGGTCGCTCGCCGCAGGGAATCGGGCGAGGAATTCTCGGACGATGAGCGTAGTGGAGCAGGATGACCCCGTCGGTCAGACGCTCGGCAAGAAGTTTCTCGTCCGTCGTGTGATCGGAGCGGGCGGCATGGGCCTCGTGTACGAGGCCGAGCACGTCGTCACCAAGAAGCGCGGAGCGCTCAAGCTCCTGCATCAGCGGCTCTCCTTGCAGCCGAAGACCGTCGAACGTTTCGTGCGCGAGGCCTCCGCCGCCGCGCGCATCGAAAATCCGCACATCGTCGAGACCTACGACGCCGGCGAGCTCCCGACGGGGGAGCCTTACATGTTCATGGAGCTCCTTTCCGGGAGCTCCGTGCGCGAGCTCCTCCAGCAGCGCCGTCGCCTGGGATTTCGCGAGGCGAGGGAAATCGTGCTGCAGGCCGCCGAGGGCCTCGCGGCAGCGCACGCCGCGGGCATCGTGCATCGTGACATCAAGCCGGAGAACTTGTTCGTCACGAGCGGGCCACCCGCGTACCTCAAAATCCTCGATTTTGGCATTTCGAAGTTCAGCGCGGCCAGCGATCACCGGCTGACGGCCGAGGGCGCTCCGATGGGCACGCCGTATTACATGTCGCCCGAGCAGGTCGCCGGGCGGAGTGAAGTGGACGCGCGCGCTGACGTCTACGCGCTCGGGGTCGTGCTCTACGAGTGCGTGACGGGGGCGGTGCCGTTCGACGCGCCCACGCTGCCGGCGCTCAGCATCAAGATTTTCGAGGGTCGCTACACGCCGCCGAGCGGAGTGCTGCACGACGTCCCAGTGGGGCTCGACGAGCTCGTGGCACGCGCGATGGCCGTCGAGCCGAGTAGTCGCTACGAAACGATGCTCGAATTCTCGGCGGCGCTCGCGGAGCTCGGCTCGAGAGAGCGGGTGACGCTCTCGGCCACGCTCGAGAACGCGGCTCCGGACGCGCAGAGCCGCGAGCCGGCGGCACCTTTGACCACGCCCGTGGCAGCGCCTGGCAGCCGGCGGGGCGTCATCGTGGCGGTTTCGATCGGTGTTGCAGCAGCTGCGGGAGTCGCGATCGCCCTCGGTGTCCGGGGGAGCCAGCCCGCGGTCGTGCCGGACGACGCGGGCGTCGAAGTGACCCCCGATGCGTCGATTTCGGCTCGGCCGCCCGCCCCCGTCGTCGCGCCCGTGACGCCCCTTTCCGCAGAGCCGTCCGCGTCGCCGCCGGTCGTGCCTTCCGTCGCGGTACCTGCGCTCCGCTCCCGCGCACCGAGGGCGGCCGCATCGGCGCCGTCGCGAGCGGCGCGTGATGGTCTGAGCGAAGAAAATCCCTTCGGCAAGTGATGCATCGGATGACGTTTTTCGGTTCATCGCTGCGCTTCGCGCCCCGCATGGCCGTCGGCGCGGCGCTCGTGTTCACGAGCCCCGGCGTCTTCGCGCAGGCAGCAGCCGATGCCGCAGGCACCTCGAGTCAGGCCGTGAAGGACGAAGCTCGACGTCGCTTCGATCGCGGTCTCGCGCTCTACAACGCCGGTGACTTGAACGGTGCGCTCGCCGAGTTTCGTCACGCCTACCGCCTGACGGCGCATCCGGTCGTGCTCTACAACCTCGCGCTCGTGCACGCGGGTCTCGGTCACGCCGCCGAGGCCGTAGATGCGCTCGAGAAGTTGCAAAACCCGGCAGCGCAGAGCGAGCTCGGGGCGGACCGTGCGGAGCGCGCGCGCAAGGTGCTCGAGGAGCAGCTTTTGCGCGTCGGTTCGCTCGAGATCAAGACCGACGTTTTACGCGCCCAAGTCCAGATCGACAGCATCGACGTAGCAAAGACGCCGTCGCCGCCGCTCCGCGTGACGGCCGGCACGCACGTGGTTTCACTGTCCGCGCCGCAGCACGAGCCCCGCCACGTGCAGGTCACGGTCGCGGGACGCGCCGTGGAGGTGCTCGAAATCCAGCTCACTCCGCTCGAAGCCGCGCTCGCCCACCTGACGCCCGCGAGCTCGGTGCCGGATGTCGAGGTGCGCGCGAACGGCGAGCTCGTGGGAAAGACACCGTTCGGGAGCGATCTCGCGTTTCGCCCCGGCAGCTACGAGCTCGAATTCAGTCGCGCGGGTTACGTCCCCGTACGTCGCAGCGTGACGCTCGACCCGGGCAGCGTGGGCCGAATCGACGCGGCGATGGTGCCGA
>DASUGE010000324.1:0-3335 GCA_036274215.1 Polyangiaceae bacterium
ATCGTGCTCGAGGAGGCCCTCGGGTTCTGGGTGGCGCGCGTGTACATGAAGTCGCGCGCGGAAATGTACCGGCGCTTCAAGCGGCACGGCATCGAGCTCACGCCCGAGCAATGGGTCGTCCTGGTTCGGCTCTGGCAGAACGAGGGCGTCACGCAATCGGCGCTCGCCGAGCGTACCTTCCGCGATTTGCCGACGATGAGTCGCATCCTGACCTCGATGGAGAAGAGCGGCTTGATCGAGCGCCGGCGCGACGCAAGCGACGGACGCGCACGCCTGGTCTACCTCTCGGAGCGAGGGCGCAGCCTCCGGCGCGCCCTCGTCGGCGAAGCGCGCGGCATGGTCTCCGACCTACTCGGCGACATCCCGGCCGCCGACGTCGCCACGACGCGCCGGACGCTCAAGCGCGTGCTCGCGAACCTCGAAGCCGCGGACTAGCTCGCGCGCATATACTTGCATTGACAACCACATCGGAGCACCCCATGCAGAGCCTCGAAACCACCCAGCCCTCCCCCAACCCCGTGCCGAGCTCGAAGTACTTCCCCACCCACGAGCTCGAGACCGCCCCGGCCGAGGCGCGCCCGTTCCTCGAAGAGCAGCAGCGACGGTTCGGATTCGTTCCGCTCGCCTCCGCGCGGCACGCGACCGCGCCCGCCGTCGTGGAGGGCTTCGGCCTGCTCCACGGCATCTTCGAGAAAACGTCGCTTTCGCCGCTCGAGCGCGAAGCGGTCGCGCTGGTGCTCGCCGGCAAGCTCGATTGCACCCTCTGCCGTGAGATCCACCGGCGCATGGCGCGGCACCAGGGCGCTTCCGCCGAGCTCGTCGAGGCGCTGCTCGCTCGCCGCGACATCACGGACCCAAGGCTCCGCGCGCTCGCCGAGCTCACCGAACGCGTGGTGGATACGCGCGGTGAGCTTTCGGACGCCGAGCTCGAGCACTTCGTTGACGCGGGGTTCACGCCGCGCCAGGCGCTCGAGGTGGTCGTCGGTATCGCCACCTACACGCTCTCGATCTTCGCGAATCGCATGACGCGAAGCGAAACGGTGCGCTGAGGTCGCGAAACCACGCGCGGAGTAGACCCATTTTTCGAGGTCGCGTAGGGTGAGACCCCATGCGCTCGGCATCCCGCTCACGCGCCGTGCAGCGGAGCGCATCCCGCGCGCTCGTCGGCTTTCTCGCCGCGACCGGCGTGCTGGCTCTCACGACGGCGAGCCACGCGGCCTCGCTCGAGTGGAAGGGGCACACCTGGGAGGTCACTTCCGGCGGCATGGCGGGCGTCTGCGAAGGCTCGCCGGCGAACGTCTCGATCGATTCGGACGGCTACCTGCACCTGCGCATCGCCAAGAACGGGAGTGCCTGGTCCGCCGCCGAGCTCTTCACGACCGATCGGCTCGGCTTCGGGACGTATCAATGGTGGACGGATGGGCCCATCGATACTTACGACCGCAACGTCGTGCTCGGTCTCTTTCCGTACGGGCCGGCGGCCAACATAGGCGCCGACGGCACGAACGAGATCGACATCGAGTACTCGCGCTGGGGCGTCGCGAACGGGCCGAACGGCGATTTTACCGACTACCCCGCGTCCGGAAGCACGATCGGCGAGCACAGCTTCACGTTCTCGCTCGGCGGCGACACGCTCGCGACCTCGCGCTTCGCGTGGGCTCACGACTCCATCACGAGCTCGCTCTTCGCAGGGCTCGTCGACGTCGACGCAACGTCAGGCCCCCTCGAAACGTGGACGCACGCGCCCCAGAATCCGACCACGAACGTTCCGCAGGAGCCGCTGCCGCTCGGCATGAATCTCTGGTGCTTCGACGCCCCGCCCACGGACGGCGCGCCCGTGGAGATCGTCATTCGTGACTTCGTCTTCGTCCCCGAAGGGACGACGAGCGACGGCGGCGCAGGCGGTGCCGGTGGCGAAGGAGGCCCCTCGCCCGCAGCGGGCAAGGCGGGGACGACGAGCCTGGGCGGCCGAGCGGCGAGCGCCGGAAGCGGCCCCGGGAGCACAGCGGGAGCGAGCGGGCGTGCCGGCAATTCCGGTGACGGCGCGCCCGGTGCTGGTGGCAGCGGCGGTGCAGGCTCGGCAGGAGGCCCAGCTGCCACGGGCGGCGCTGCCGGCGCGGGAGGGGGCGCACTCGGCGGCCGCGGCGGAACGACGGCGGGCGCGAGCGCGACGTCTTCGGGCGCGAGCGGGGCGAGCGGAGGCGCGGGCGCGCGTTCGTCCGGCTCCGACGGGCGGTCGGGCTGCAACTGTCGCGCGGCGAACGGCCGTTCGTCGAACGCGGGGCTCCTGCTCGCGACCGCGCTCGCCGTCGCGTTGCGGAGGCGCCGTCGCCCGGGCGCTACTCGCCGTAGAGTGCCTTGTCGACCGCACGACCGAGCACGTCGGCCGTGAACGGCTTCGCGAGGAAGGGGAAGGCGCCGCGCGCGATGCCGCGACGCAGCGTCTCGTCGGCGTTGTAGCCCGACATGACGAGCACCCGCACCTCGGGAAACCGGGCTCTGACGACCTCGATCACCTTCGCGCCGCCGCCGCCCGCGAGGACGACGTCGGTGAGCAAGAGATCGACCTTGTCGCTCGAGCGCGCGAGCACGGCTTCCGCGGTTTCGGGTGACGACGCCTCGAGCGTCTTATAGCCGAGCCGTTCGAGCGCCATGTACACCGTTGCACGGACCCGCACGTCGTCGTCGACGACGAGGATCGTCCCAGAGCGCTCCGTCCGCCGCGCGCGCTCGGCCGTCGGTCCTTCGATCGGCGCGTCGGTCGTCGGGATCCTCACGCGAAACGTCGTGCCCCGGCCGAGCTCGGTCCCCACCTCGACGGAGCCGCCCATGGCCGCGACCAACTGCTGAACGTTGGCGAGGCCGAGACCGGTGCCCCTCCCGGCCGGCTTGGTCGTGAAGAAGGGCTCGAAGATCTTGGCGAGCACGTCGTCCGACATGCCGGCGCCGGTGTCGCTGACCGTCAGCACCGCCTCACGACGCGCTTCGTCGTGGGCGAGCGTGATGGTGAGGGTTCCGCCGGTGCCCATCGCGTCTCGCGCGTTATTCGTCAGGTTGAGCAGCACCTGGAGCACGTGCGTGGGGTCGGCGACCACCGGCAGCGGACCGCTCGGCAGCTCGGAGCTCAGGCTGATCTCGCTGCTCAACAGGCGCCGCACGGCCTTGAGCTGCTCGGAGACGGTCGCGGCCAAGTCGATGGCGCGCGGCTGGCTCGTGTCGCGCCGACTGAACACCATCAGTTGGTGCGTGAGCTTCGCCGCGTGCGCCGCGGCTTCTTGGATCTGCTCGCGCATTTCTCCGGCCTTCTCGTCGAGCAGCGACGCCCCGCCCATGAT
>DASUGE010000325.1:0-2663 GCA_036274215.1 Polyangiaceae bacterium
AAGCGCTGGGTGTACGGCGCGCGACCGCCGACGCCCGTGAGCGTGATGGTGCCGCCCGGCTTGCCGCGGTACTTGCCGAGCACGACCACCGGGCGCGACGCGAGCACGTCGGGGATGGCGCGCGGCTCCACGTCGTACACGTCGAGGCCTTCGTAGGCGACGCGCACGTCGGTGAGCACCGGCGCGCGCACGTACTCGCGGAAGCGCCGAGCCGCAGCGGGAGCTTCGGCCTCCGAGCTCACGACGAACGGCTCGCCATAGCCCGCCTTGGCGATGCCTTCGATCAAGTAGCGATTGACGCCGGATCCGATGCCGAACGCGAACGCATTGGCGTCGCCCAGGTGCTGGCGCACGAAATCCATCGCCTGCTGGTCGGCGTCCACGTAGCCGTCGGTGACGAGCACGAAGCTCCGCGAGCGACCCGCGCTGCTCTCGAGCGCGAGCGCGCGGTTCAGCGCCGACATGAGCTCGGTGCCGCCGCCGCCCGACTCTTCCTTGATGGCGGCGAGCGCGCGCGTCACGTTCTCCTTCGTCGCGGGCAAGGAGCGCGGCGCGAGCAAGCGCGAGCCGCCCGCAAACAGCAGCACGTTGAACGTGTCGGTCGGCCGCAGCGAGAGCACCAAATCGGAGAGCAGCGCCTTCGCCGTGTCGAGCGGAAAGCCGTTCATGCTGCCCGAAACGTCGACGATGAACACGTACTCGCGCGGCGGGAGATCGGCGTCCGCGACCCGCTCCGGCGGCTGCACCTGCAAGAGAAAGAACTTCTCCGCGCCGCCGTCGAACAGCGTGAGCCCCGACTGGATGGCGTCACCGGCGAGGCGGTACGACAGCACGAAGTCACGATTGCCCGAGCGCGCCTCCGACGCGGGGAGCGCAAAATGCGTGAGGTTCGGGTTGTCCGCGTTCGTGGTGACGGCGTGGGTCGTGCTCTTCACGCTCGCGAGCGGGATCCCGGCGGCGATCGTGCCGTGGACGGCGAGCGTCGACGGCACGGCGGAGCCCTCTTTCAGGTACGGCGTCGCGACGAACTTCGACGTGTCCGGGGCGCCGGCGGCCGGCTGGTTCGAGTAGCGGGGCCCGACGACCGTCGGGAAAACGAAGTCGTAACGCCCCTCCGTCGGCACGATGAGCTCGTTGTATTTCAGCGTGACCTCGATGCGATCGCCGGGCATCACGTTCGCGAGGCTCATCGTGAAGACGTTCGGACGCTGCTCCTCGAGCAACGTCGCCGTCTTGCCTGCTTCCTTGGCTTTCTCGAACGTCTTCTGCGCCTGCTGTCGCTCCTGGATCTTGGCTTCGATCACCTGATCCCGAATCTTCATGCTGAGGCCGTGAACCGCCGCGCGCGTCGACGCCGGAAAAACGTACTTCGTGTTGATCGCCCGCTTGCCTCGGTTCTCGTAGACCTGCGTGACCGTCACTTCGGCGACCACGTCGGTGACGGCTACGTCGACCTCCGTCGAGTGAAGCGGCAGCTGATCGACGAGCGGATCGCCGTGCTCGATCACGAAGAACGGCGCCAGCGTCTTCTCCGGCGCCGTCGCATCGGCGGCGAGCCCCGTCGAGGCGAACGAGAGTACCCAAGTGAACGCGAGGGCGACCCTCACCCAAAGCTTTTCGACCATACGAGTCACGGCATCCTTTCGCCGCCGGTTGGCGGTCCCGCCCTCGGTTGCAACGGTCGTGCACGGCGCCAAGGACGGCCGCGGCTTCGCGGATCCAGCGTCATTGCTGCTGGATCGTCGTTTCGGCCCGCAGGCGGAGCCGCCCGACTTTGTGGCCTCGGGGCCACTCGGCGCGTCGCCGCCGCCACGCACGGGCGAGGCGGGCTCGGATCTCTCGAGCGCGCCCGGACGAGCCACGGGGTGCCCTGCGGCACCGCTCTCTTCGGTGCAGGAGTCGTTGCGCTGACGTGGATCCCCGTGGGCGCGGCGCAATACCGCGCGCGTGCTCGGTCTTCGGCGTGCGCTGCGCCACCGCCGCTCGCAGGTGCAGAAGCAGTTGCCCCACGACGTGGGTGCGGCGCGGTGCGGCCCGCGTGCTCGGCCTTCGGCCTCAGATGCGATGGGGTGGCTGGCGACCTGAGAGGTAGGCGGAAGATCCTGCGGGGTCTGCGCTTGTGGAGAGCGGCGTGCTTGTACGCGGCCGTAGAGATGGCTGTCTCCCCAAGCAACGAGGTCATCCGCGAGGATGCCTCAGGTGAATACGCGCTTTTAGGCGCAGCTCAAGGAGACAGCCATGCAGCATGTTGCGATCGATCTCGGCGGGAAGGAATCTCAAGTTTGTGTTCGGGCCGCGGACGGCCAGATCTTGCACGAAGGCAAGATCGCCACGCTCCGTCTGCCACAGTTCTTGCGTCGTCAGTCGCCGAGTCGGGTGATCTTGGAGAGCTGCGCGGAAGCGTTTCGAGTCGCGGACGCTGCGCTCGAGAGCCAGCACGAGGTTCGAGTAGTTCCTGCGACGTTGGTGCGCAGCCTGGGAGTCGGAGCGAGAGGCATCAAGACGGATCGTCGCGATGCGCAAGTTCTGAGCGAGGTTTCGTGTCGGATCGACCTGCCGTCGGTGCACGTACCAACGGATCTGGCGCGCGAGCGCAGGAGCATGTGCGGCGCCCGAGAGGAGCTCATCGCCTGTCGGACCGCGCTAATCAATCACGTGCGAGG
>DASUGE010000326.1:0-8416 GCA_036274215.1 Polyangiaceae bacterium
ATCCAGCGCGAGCGAGCGCGCCGTACCGGATCGACGTTCTCGGCGAGATCGTCGTACGACGGCAGCCGCTCGCGCGTGGAGATCGGCGGCGGCTCCGGTGTCGGCGCCGCACGCGGCGACGACTTCGGCGAGATCGGCCCCACACCCGCGGCGAACGCCGCCGCCGCGCGCTCCGAGTACAAACGTGGCGCGGGCGAGCCGGGTTGCGACGGTACCGGCATGGTCGCGTCGAAATCCAACGCGTCACGGGGGCGCGGCTCGGGCCGCGGCGCCGGCGCCGGTTGCAAAGCCGTTGCCGCGTGCGGATCGGGCGCGGGGGCGCGCGGCGGCGACGCGGCGGGCATCGTCGAGTCGAAGCTCGGCGGCGAGGGCTTCGATTCGATGCGCACCGTCTCCGTCGGCGAAAACGGCTGCGCCAGATTCGGCGGCGTTCCGCTGCGCTGCGTGCTGCCCATGCCGACCTTGGTCGTGCCCGTCGGCACGACGATGGGGGTCCCCGGGGCCGGCTCCTCCGAAACGAGCGGCGGCTGGCGCTCGGTCGCGGCCGTCGGATCGACGCCGAGGATCCGCGACTCGGGCGCACGCTGCGCGAACTCGCCCGAGACGGCCTTTTGAGTCGAGCCAAGACCTGCCGTGCCGCTCGGTAGCCCGAAGCCGCGCTGGGTCTGCTTCTCCTTCGCGGCCGGCCGGGGCGCACCGCTCGGCGGGGGCGCGACGCCGTGCAGCGTGCGCGGCACGCTCTGCATCCCGTGTGCCTGCCCTGCGGTGCTCGTGAAGAACGGCTCGAGCTCGGGGATCGACCCGAGCGGCCGCGACGGTTGCGCGCCGCGGGAGAGCAAGTCCTTGGGGCCCACCTTGTGCTCCCCGATGGCGCGCTGGAGGTCGCGCAGCGACGTGTAGACGAGCTCCTTGCCGCTCATCGTGTGGACGACCCAGCGCTCCGGCGAGGCGGCCGCCGTGCGCTCCGGATAGATCTTGAACTGGTACCCGCAGTTCGTGCACTGCACGGTCGTCCCCCGGTCCGAGATCAGGGCGTCATCGAACTCGTAGTCGGTTCCGCAGCGGTTGCATCGGACGTCCATGCGTGCCGTAGCGCTCGAGGTTCAGCGCCACGCTAGCACGACCTTGCAAGGGGAACGCCATGCTACGCTCCCGACGCGCATCGTTCTCCCCAAACGCGTCCCGCTCGCGGGACGCTCGCTCGACGCGTCCCGCGCTGGACGCTGCCACCAACGCTCATGCTGCGACTTTCCCAGGCGCTCCGCTTCGTCGTCCCGGCCCTCGTGGCGACGGCCTGCCCCATGTACGGAGAGGACTGCAACAAAGCGGACGACTGCGCTCTCGGCTACGTGTGCAGCGCCGGCTCCTGCATCAGCGCCGTCGACGACGCGAACGTCCCGCCCGATCCCGACACACCCGCGCGCTGCGAGACGACGGCCGACTGCGAGCCCGGTTTCGAGTGCGACCGCTACAAGCGCTGCATACCTTCCGGCGACTCCGGCGGCGCGAGCGGCAGCGCAGGCGCACCGGGCGGCACCGGCGGCTAACGCCCGCCGCGCCTCGCAGCGCGCCTTCGCGTTACTTCACGACGCGCAGGTACGGCGGCAGCTTGCGCTTGCCTGCGCCCCCCGCCGCCGCAGCGCCTTCCGTCGCGACGACGGGAGCCGCGCGCGGAACCGGAGCCTTGGCCGCCGGGGCGGGAACGGGCGCGGCGCGCTCCGGCGTGCGCGCTTTCGCGGCCTGCTTCGCCGCAGCGGCGCGTGTCGCCGTGCTCTTCGCCGCGGATTTCTTGTCTGCGGGAGCCTTCGTCGCGCGCGTCGCTTTACCGGCCGGAGCCTTGGCAGCGGCGGCGCGCTTCGGCGTCGCCTTGCGTCCCTCGGCGGCGCGTGCCGGCTTCGCCTTCTTGGACGCCGGCTCCGCGGCGGCCTTTTCGCGCTTCGGCTTCTCGGCTCGAGCCACCGCGGCAGCTACCGCCGGGGGAGCGTCCTCGCCGGAACCGGGAGCGGGTGCGACGCGAAGCTCGGGCTTCTGTGCTTGCTTCGCCTGCTGCGCGGCGGCCTGGGCCTGCACCTCGGCCGGGATGTCGTCGGGCCAGATCATGCCCTGGCGATTCTCGCCCACGAGGGCGAAGACGGAACCCCAGGGAATCACGCAGAAGAACGGAGAGCGATTGAAGCTCAACGTGCAACTGAGCCCCTCCTCGTTCACGTCGAGATCGGGAATGGGCACCGCCATGTTGAGACCGATCTGAAGCACGAGCTGCGGCTGGCGCTTGAACCACGGCGGCACGTGCACCGAGTCCGCGCGCGGATCGAGGTGCACGTAGACGGTCGCCTGCTCGAGGAGCTGAAGGGCGACGTCTTTCTTCTTGGGGAGCCGCGTGGGCTGCATGGGCGGGGCCATTTCTATGACTCGAGGGTCACGGCGTCAATCGTCGTCACGGGGATAGGTCAAGCGCACGAGCTCCGCGCGCGTCCCGAGCGTGACATCCGACCAGCGGTCGACCTCGAGCGTGCACTCGGCGAGCCCCGCCGTCGGCAGCGAGACGCGCTCCCCCGTGAGGTCCGACACGAGGTCCTCGAGCCCGGGATTGTGCCCGACGAGCATCAGCCGCGCCACGTCGCCACCGCGCGCCGCGAGCACCGCGACGAGCTTCTTCGGCGACGCGAGGTAGAGCTCCGGCTCGTACTCGACACGAGGCAACGAGCCCGCGCCCTTCTGCAAGCGCTCCACCGTCTCGCGCGTCCGCACCGAGCTCGACGACAAAACCAGATCCGGCAGCTGGTCGGCGATGAGCTCCCCTACCCGCTCCGCCGCGCGGCGACCGCGCTTGGCGAGCGGACGGGCTTCGTCGCCGTCGCCGGCATCAGGTTCGGCCTTCGCGTGCCGCAGGATCAGCAGGGTCTTGATCGGAATTCTCCTCTCACGCGAGATCCGAGAGAGTACCAAGCCAGCGCCCCCAATAGAAGATGCTAGTTTCGGACGCCCGGACATGACGGCACGCATCCTCGTGGTGGAAGACGAGCCGGCCATCGCGGAATCGGTTGCCTATGCGCTCCGGCGTGACGGCTTCGTCGTGAGCCTCGCGGGCACCTTGGCCGAGGCGGAAGCGCAGCGCGCCGACGCCGATCTCGTCATCTTGGACCTGATGCTGCCGGACGGCAGTGGTTTCGAGTGGATCGGCGCCTTGCGCGGCGAGCGGCGCGACAAGCCCATCATCGTGCTCTCCAGTCGCGACGGTGAGGCAGATCGCGTCGCGGCGCTCGAGACCGGCGCGGACGACTACGTGACCAAGCCCTTCTCCCCGCGCGAGATCGTCGCGCGCGTGCGCGCCGTGCTGCGCCGCTCGAGCGCGGCCGAAGCCGAAACCACGAGCGCCACGGCCGTCGAGGTCGACGCCCGCGCGCGGCGCGCGAGGGTGGGCGCGACGGCGCTCGAGCTCACGCGCGTCGAGTTCGACTTGCTCGCGTGCCTGCTGGCCGGCCCCGACCGCGTGCACACGCGCGCCGAGCTCATCGACCGCGTGTGGGGCGACGGCTTCGCCATCACCGACCGCACCGTCGACTCGCACGTCAAGGCCTTGCGCCGGAAGCTCGCCGAAGCCGGCGCCGACCCCGCCACCATCGAAACCGTGCGCGGCGTCGGCTATCGCGTGGGCTCGGGGCAGGGCGACGGCGCGGGGCACGAATGAACCCGGTCGTCCGCCTCGTCCTCGTCGCCACGGGAGCGGTGCTCCTGATCCTGTTCGTCGCGTTCGTCGTCTCGCGCCTGTTGCGCACGCGCTCGCGCGGGATGTCGATTCGAATGCAGGTGTTCCTGGCTCTGGCGCTGATCGTCGGCACCTTCGCGCTCGGCCTCGGCATCATGGTGATCGACCGCATCGAGGCGCGCGCCGTCAAGCTCGCCACCCAGGCCGCCCGGGACGAAGCCGCCGCGATTGCCGGCATCATGTCGGGCGAGCTCGACCGCACGGGCGGGCGCATCGACATCATCGCGCGGCGTCTGGAAGGCGAGCGCGAACGCGGCGCCGACCTCCGCATGGAGCTGCTCGATCCCGCGGGGCGCCGCGTTTTCCCGCACCGCGTCGACACGGCGCTCGAGCCGGGCTCGGTCAGCGTCGAAGCGCCGATCATCGTGAACGGCGCAACGCTCGGCTCGGTGCGCGTCATCAAGCCCACCGTGATCATGCGGCGTCTGCTCGCCGACTTCGCGCCCACGATTCTACTCATCAGCGCGGTGCTCGGCGCGGCGGCGGCGCTCGCGGCGGCGTGGATCGGCCGCGCCATCGCCGCGCCGATCGAAGCGCTGAACGTCTTCAGCGAGCGCGTGAGCGAGGGCGATCTCGGCGCGACGCCGCCACCGGTCCACGGCCGGGAGCTCATGCACCTCTCACGCTCCCTCGACTCCATGCGCCGCCAGCTCGAAGGGCGCCCGTTCGTCGAGGCCTTCGCGGCCGACCTCTCGCACGAGCTCAAGAACCCCGTGGCCGCGATCCGCGCGAGCGCCGAGGTGCTCGAAGAGAGCGCCCTCGACGAGCCGCAGGATGCGCGCCGCTTCGTCGGTCGCATCCGCGAAGCGACCGCGCGCATCGAGCGTCTGCTCGGCGAGCTCCTGAGCCTCGCCCGCATCGAGGCCCGCGGTGCCGAATCCTTCGAGCCGGTGGATTTGGGGAAGGTCGCAGACCGAGCGCTACAGTCGCTCGGAGATACCCGTAGTCGTGTGACGGCGGAGGTGCAGGCCGGCGCCTTCGCTCGCGGTGACGAAAGCTGGCTCGGCCGCGCCCTCCAGAACCTCGTCGACAACGCGCTCATTCACTCCGAGCCGGGCACGCCCGTGAAGGTGCGCGTCCTACGCGACGGCTCCGTCGTGCGCGTGAGCGTCACGAGCTCGGGCAGCGTCCCGCAGGCGATCCGCACCCGGCTCTTCCAGCGCTTCGTGACGGCGCGATCCGACCGCGGCGGCACGGGGCTCGGCCTCGCCATCGTGCGGGCCGTGGCCGAGGCTCATGGCGGCCGCGCCGAGCTCGTGCTCGCGGGCCCCCCCGAGGTCGAGTTCCGCATCAGCCTGCCGGCCGCGTGGCGGAGCCCCGGCGAGCAGCTGCGCGAGGCCGTCAGCGAAGCGCGCGAGAGCCTCGGCCAGCGCAGCCGCGACGACGCTGGCAAAAACCTAGCAAATACCGATAACTAGACAGTTCACACCCAGGTGAAATTCGTTCAAGGCCACCACCTCGTCTGGGCCCGGCCGGGGTTTCTCCATCAAATCTCCATGGTTGCGTGCCCCCCGCGAGCGCCATATTCACCTTCGTCGTCGACCGGCCGTAGTACCGATCGAACTTAACTCGGAAAGCGAGACAGAGCGCGTGGCCACCAACGGACATCTGCTTCCCAAGCACGTCGCAATCATCATGGACGGCAACGGCCGTTGGGCTTCCTCCCGGGGCCTCGCCCGCGCCGAAGGGCACGCCGAGGGCGCCCGGGCCGTGCGCGACGCGGTCGAGACGGCGACGCGCATCGGCATCCCCTATCTCACGCTCTACGCCTTCAGCGTCGCCAACTGGGCCCGCCCCCGCGCCGAGGTCGAGGCCTTGATGCGGCTCTTGGTCGAGTTCGCGAAGTCCGAGCGCGCGGAGCTCCGTCAGAACGGCATTCGCGTCAACGTCATCGGCTCGCTCGAGGACCTGCCCACCGTCACGCGCCACGCGGTGGAAGACCTGATGGCGTACACCAAAGACGGCGAGCGCATGACCCTCACGCTCGCGCTCTCGTACGGCGGTCGCAAAGACATCATCGAAGCGGCCCGCACGCTCGCCGTGCGCGCGCGCGCCGGCCTCGTCCTGCCGGAGGAGATCGACGAGCGCAGCTTCCACCTGCACATGACGACGCACGCGCTCCCGAACGTCGACCTCCTCATCCGCACGGGCGGAGAGACGCGCGTCAGCGACTTCCTCCTGTTCGAGGCCGCCTACGCGGAGCTCCTCTTTTTGCCGATCATGTGGCCCGACTTCAAGCCGGAGACGCTGACCGACGCGCTCGCGCACTACGGCAAGCAGGAGCGCCGCTTCGGGATGACCTCCGAGCAGATCTCGACGAACGTCCAGGCGTTCGATCCGTTCGATCGACCGAGCTGAGCTCGGTCGATCGCTCCGGCGCACGCCGCGGCGGCGTGACGACCGTGCTCTTCAGTCAGCTGCGTCGACGCGGTTCACGCATCGGGCATCCGCCGCGCTCCGGCCCAGACGGTCGCCTGATCGAGCTCTTCGAACGCGAAGGCCTTCACCTCCGCCTTCACGAAGTGCTCGGCAATTTGCGGCACGAGCCCGGCGAGCCGCGAGTCGGTCACGAGCGCGATGCGCCGCACCTCTCGGTGGTGGGCGCGCACGAAGCGAATGTGGCTCATCATTCCGCGCAAGCTCTCCCAGCCGGGGAAGTGATGCGCGTGGAGGACCAATCCGTTCAGCGCGCCGTGGGTCTTGATCCATGCGTCGGCGGTGGTCGCGAGCAGCGCGAAGTCCGCGGGGCCGAGCGCCTGCTTGATCTCCACGACGATCACGCCCGACTCGGGCAGAAGGCGCGGAGCGACGTGGGCGGAGGTCGAGGTCTGTTTCTCGAGCATGATCGTGCTCCTTGTGGTGGGACTGCGGCCGGCGACGCGGCCGCGTCGCATCAAGGATCAGCAAGCGGCGTGCCGCCGGCATTCCTGCGTGAGTCGGCGCAGGAGTGTGCCTTTTGGCCCCGGTGTGACTCGCAGGACTTGCGCATGGGCGCTTAGGCTCGAAAACGTTGCGCGCTCGGAGCGAGTATTCCTTCTAGCCAGAGCTAGAAGGAATATTCGACGATGTTCAGCGACTTCACCTTGTCCTGCCAGGTGATGCCGCGGATCTTCTCCGCGACGCAGTCGGCGAACTTCTGGTTCTTGGGGCTGGTCGTGAGATCGAGACCGACGGCCTTCCCGTCCCAAACGGCGACCTTGGCCTTGAAATGCGAGCTCCCCGGCTTACACGGCTCGTAGATCTCGACCTTGTTGAGCGGGGCCGCGAGCGCTTCCTGCTCCACGTTCAGACGCGGCGTCCCCTGCGGCACTGCGTTGATCGCCTCCAGCACGGAGCCGTTCGGCTTGAACTCGGGCGTCGGCACCTCGGCCTTCTTCGCGCCGCCTTCGGCGGGCAAGTCCGAGTCCGGCCTACCGGACTCTGATTTGTCCGGCTCCGAGGCATCCTGCGTCTTCGGCGACTCTTCCGCGCTGCTCGCGCTCGATTCCGTCGGCGCAGCCGCGTCCGGCTGCGAGCCACCGCAAGCCGGCAGAGCCAACCAACACAATGCACAACCGACAAGCAACCCACCGCGCATACTACAGACGATAACGCTCACGCTCAGCGATCGCAACGCGCGTCGCGTGCGCGCGTTGCGGTGCATTCACCCTGCGACCAGACTCGAATTTTCCCTGCTACGACGAGTTCGCCGCGTCATTCGCGGCTCGGTTCTCTGCGTGTCCCCTCGCCGACGTCCTCATCGCAGCAGCCGGAGCAGCGCCGCGATTCCAAGCGCGACAATCACGATGCCCGCGACGGCGACCAGCAACTGCGCTGCCGGGCGCAGGTCATACGCATCCAGCAGCGCGCTCCCCCCGATGACCACGAGCACAACGACCGCCCAACGCCAGCGGTCACCGGCCTCCGGCTCGGGCTCGAACATACCCACGAGCCCAACGTAGCAGGATCGTATTCACCGTAGTCCAGCAGCCAAACCGACACACGATGCGGGCAAGCGGCCCGGAGGAGTGGAGCGAAACAGTTTCGCCGCGACGAAGGGCGGCCCTCTAACCACCTCAGTTGGCTCAACGGCTCTGCCCGGTGGCGCCCGGCGAGACGTGCGCGACCCTGCGCGACGGGGTGCCGCGGACGCACCGCCGACGCCGCCAGTAGCGCCGACGACGCCGACGCAAAAGGTACCCCGACGCAAAAGGTACCCCGGACGCCGCCGACGCAACAGGTATCCCCGACGTGGCAGGTACCCCAACGCAAAGTACCCCGACGTGACAGGTAACGGCCTCGACGAGCGCGCCGTTCGCATCCGGGCTGCCCAAGTTGCGCAGGAGCTCGCCGGCGCGCCCTCACGGCTTCAGGCAGGTGGCCCAATCCGATCCCCCTGCTCACCCCGCACGGCAATGCTTTTCAGCCTGCGACGCACCTCGCGAGCAGGTGGCCCAATCCGATCCCCCTGCTCACCCCGCACGGCAATGCTTTTCAGCCTGCGACGCACCTCGCGGGCAGGTGGCCCAATACAATCCCCTTCTGGGGTTGAGCTTTGGTGCGTCTACGCGCGCCGACGGGATGTGATGCGACTGGGGCGGCGCGACTTGCGGGGGGTGGCAGGCGGGAGGAGGACGCGGGTGCGGGGGGCGAAGGTGGGGTAGTAGA
>DASUGE010000327.1:0-2397 GCA_036274215.1 Polyangiaceae bacterium
GAGGTGCTGAAGAGCTCGCGCTACGGGGTCCCGACCCGGGGCCGGCGCGCGGCGGTGTCGGCGCTCGCAAGCCTCAGCGACTCGAAGAAGACGCGCGAGCATCTCGAGGATTTGCTCGACGACAAGGATCCGCATTTCCGCATCTCCGTGGTCGATGCCCTCGTAAAGCTCGGCGATACGAAGGCGCGTGGGGCGCTACGCCGCGCGCTCGAGCGCGAGCTCGACGGGCGCGTCATGCGCCGCTTGCGCGAAGCGCTGCGCGACATGGGGGATGCGAGCCCGCAGGATCGCCGCCGATTGGGCGACGACGTCGAGACGCTCCGCGGCGAGCTCGCCGAGCTCAAGCAACGCCTCGCGAAGGTCGAGGCGAGGCGGCCGGAGGCGTCCCCGAAGCGGAAAGCCAAGGGCGCCGTCCGGCACAAGCGCTAGCGCGCCTCGGCCCATTTTAGTGTGGCCGCCTTGACCTGCTCGCGGACCCGAGCGGGCACGACGGCCGTCGAAACGGCTCGGCACGCTAGAAGCGCCTGTTTCAGGCCATCGCAGGCGACGCGACAGCTCCTGCACACCGCGACGTGCGCCTCCATTTGGGCGCAATCGACCGGCCGGAGCTCGCCGTCGAGCTTGCGCGACCAGAGCGCCAGCACGTCCGGGCAACCGGGCTCTGCCGGCGCGGCGGGGATCCCGCCTTCCGGCTCCAGCTCTCTGCGCAGGGCGGCGCGCGCCCGATGGAGCCTGCTCTTCAGGGCGTCGACGCTGATCTCGAGCGCGGCGGCCGCCTCGAGCGCGGGCAGCCCCTCGACGTCGCGGAGCAGAATGACTTCGCGCGCTTCCGGTGCGAGACGGTCGAGGGCGTCGCGCACGTCGCCGAGAACCTCACGCTCGGCCGCCAGCGCTTCCGGGCTGGGCGCGCGGTCGTCTTGCTCGACCGCGCTGCTGTCGGCCATGGGCGGTCGGTTCTTGAGCCCCCGCCGCCGGCGCGCGCACGCGCTGCGGGCCAGGGCGAAGACCCAGCTCGAGAACGAAGCCCGCCCCTCGAACGTGTCGAGGTGGAGCGCCACGTTCAGCAACGTGTCTTGGACGACGTCCTCGGCGTCGTGCTCGTTCCCGCACATTCGCCGCCCAAAGCGATAGACGGCGGGCGCAATGCCGGCGAGCAGACGCTCGACCGCGAATCGATCGCCCGCCTGTGCGCGCCTTACGTCCTCGTCCATCGTGACCCGGGCGCTACCGCCGGCGGCGCCGCGACGGGCGCGTCACGCCGCCGTGACCTTCGGCGCCGGATCCGAGGCATACACCTCGAGCTCGACGAGTGGCAGGTGCGTGAGCGTCCCGTAAGCGGGACAGTGGCGAACGGCGCGATCGATCGCCGGCAAGTACTCCTCCGGAAAGCCCACGGGGAGCGTCACGCGGATCGTGATTCTACCGAAGCGCGGGACGGGATCGCGCGTCTTCTCGGCCTCGACCTCGACGCGCAGACCATTGACCGGCAACTTGCGAGCGAACATGAACGCCGCCGCGTAGTAATGCGCGCACGCCCCCGCCGCTACGGCGAGCACGTCGAGAGGCGACGGGCCGAGATTCATCCCGCCAGGCGCTGCGTTCGTTTGGTCGAACGTGAGCTCATGGGAGCCAATCCGGACGTGACTGGCAACACCGCCGAGGGACTCGATGATCGCTTTCATGGGACCTCGCCTCCTCCGTTCCCGAAAAGGGACCGGAACCAGCTGGTTGGGGCGCCGGCCGTACCGGCATCGGCCTTGGCCTTCTTTTCGGCGCGCTCGTCGCAGTGACAGCGCTCGGCCGGCGGAACGTCGCCCAGCACGGCCTCGACGTGGCGGCCGCAGCCCACGAAGCCCGGTTTACCGCAGCTGGAACAAGTGACGCGCTGACACATGCTGATCAGTCTCCTTTGCAAGGTGAGAGCCAACGGCGGAGGCTTGGGGTTCGCGACTCGCGCTTGACGCCAAACCGGCGAAAAGGATGATGGGGCCGTGGCCTCTGTCACGCTCAGCCGTAGCGGGTCCGCTGCGATCGTGACGCTGAACCGTCCGGATCGCCGGAATGCTCTGGATCGCGCGTCAATTCGCGAGCTTGGCCGCCTCGGGCGCGAGCTTTCAGCCGATCCGGGGGTCCGCGCAACGATTGTGACCGGCGCAGGGGATCGCGCATTTTGTGCGGGGGCGGATCTCAAGGAACGGGAGAGGATGAGCGAGGTGGAGGTGCGCGAGATGCTCGACCTCTACCGAACCGAGCTCGCCTGGCTCGGCTCGGCGCCGTTTCCCGTGGTCGCGGCCCTCAACGGACCGGCGCTGGGCGGTGGTCTCGAAGTGGCGCTCACGTGCGACCTGCGCACGGCAGCGCCGCACGCCGTGCTTGGACTTCCGGAGACGTCGCTCG
>DASUGE010000328.1:0-8860 GCA_036274215.1 Polyangiaceae bacterium
TGGAACGCGAGTAACGAGCCCGCGCGCGACGCTCGGCGCGTCTACTCCTTGGACGCGCCGTCGTCGCCGCTCGACTCCGGCTTTTCCCCTTCAGCCGCCGCGCCCGGCGCCGGAACCGCCGCAATCTCCGGCGCCGTCGCGACCGCTTCGCGCATCGCCTTCACGTCGTCCGGCGCCAGTTTCGGGCTGCTCCGCTCGACGCGCTCCATGAGCTCGCGCGTCCCGAAATAGCTCGGCGCGCACGTCACGTGGATCGAGCCCATCGGCGAGAAGCGCCCGTCTTCCCAGATCTCGAGCGCAATACGAAGCGCGCCCTTCTCGATGATCTCGCGGCAGTGACGGCAATGCGCGCGACCCGACGGCGCGCGCTCCCCGCCCGCGATGCGCACGAGCCGCGGATGCTCCGTGCCGCTCTTCACGAATTCGGCGAGCTTGTCGCGCTCCGGAACGTCCGGCGTGGCCTCGAGCGCGGGTCCGAATTTCTCCGGGCGCCTCAGCGCGGCGCACTCGAGGTGGAACCAGCGTTGCGTCTCGCCCTCGCCGAACGGATTCACGTCGGCTTCGCCGAAGCGGAGGGCGCCCTTCTCGATCGTCTGACCGCAGCCGCGACATTTCGAGCGGGCGCTCGGAGCAGGCGTGATCGTGTCGGGCATGGCGACGGCTCGAAGCGTACGGCGAAAAAGCGCGAGCTCCTGGCTTTCGAGTGGGCCGACGAAAACATTCCAGGCAGCCGGCTGCCGTCACCCCCACGAAACGTACCTTTCGGCCACAATGGGCCGAAGAGCGATGGCCCCGGCTTGAACGCCGTTGTAAAAAGGGCGTCCGGTCCGGTTCGGCGGACTTTCGCAATCAGGAGGCCCGGATGGATCTCGAGCGTCAAGTCGGTCTCAGGGGGGACGGTCAGGTCGTGGTGCCCGATCGCCGCGCCATGCACAGGGCGATCGTCCTGAAGCTTGCGGCCATGGGCTTCCAGGTCCCGGTTGAGGTCGGCGACGCGGAGGTCTTGGACTTGGGGCGCGATCTCTTCGCGCGTTACCGCGAGCAGAGCCGCCTGTTGAGCGAGCACTTGAGCCCCTCGGACCGGCGCATCCAAGACTTCCTCGACGATCTCTTCACCGAGCTCGTAGGCGAGGCGCCGATTCGCCTGCCGTCGGAGACGTTCCTGCTCGATCGCTACGGCCTCGCGCGCGAGCTGTCGCTGCCGCTCGACGCCGACCACTGGCACAACGAGCAGGTGTCGAGCTACCGCCTCGACAACGGCGTGCTTCACAACCCCATCAACGATCGGCGCACGACGCAGGGCGTCTTTCACGTCGCCGAAGTGGGGTTGCCGGTGCCGGGCGACAAGCTCGGCGTGCCGCTCGTCGCCTACGCGCGCATGCTGCGGGAAGCCTTGCGCCCGCCGCGCGATTTGTTGCGCCTGCCGTTCACCGCGAACTGGGACGATCCCGTCGAGACGATGGTGTCGCTCCTCCTGCGGCCCCTCGTGTGTCCGGAGGTGCCCGGCGTCTCGAGCGAGAAGCGCCTCGAAATTCGCTTTTTTGCGCCCGGCGGCTTGGTGTCGAACCTCGACTTCGTCGAAGCGATCTTCGGCAATTGGGGCGATCCGTTCCTGCCCGAGAACGACGCCGGCCTCGACGTCGACGGATGGACCGGCAACTCCGGCTGCGTGATCCTCGCGCCGCACCTCACGCGCTTGAAGAAGAAGGACCTCGGCCTGCCGCACGTCTCCGAGGCGACGGCCGAGCAGCGCCAGAACGGCATGTGCTGGTCGAGCGAGGACGAGCTCTACAACGGCGGCAGCCCCTTCAAGATCACCGCGCGCAGCGTGAGCGGCGTGATGGTGACGATCCTCGCCGACAACTATTTCGGCTACTGCAAGAAGGAAGTCAAAACGCAGATCAGCTTCAGCGCGAACCTCTACGGTCTCGCCGAAGAGGAGCACGCCGGCGGCGCGCTCGCGTTCTCGACGGTGAGCCTCGGCGATCGGTTCTCACCGGAAGGCCGCCAGGTCGGCAGCGAGCATCGGTTCGGCGAAGCGATGGAGCTGCTCGGCGACCGCGTCGTCGTCCACGATTCCGGCTACGCGACGGACACGGTGTACCCGGACGTGCACTACGTGCCCGAGGACGCCGACTTCGACATCAAGAAGCAGGCGGTGACGTGGGCGCGCGGCGACGTGCAGGCGGCCCTGAAGCTCTTGCCCGGCGGCGTCTACATCTTGCCGAACGGCTACAAGGTGCGGATGGCGAAGCACCCGGCGGCGCCGAGCTGGCGCCTCGTCGGCACGATGCCGGAGGGCACCTTCTGCCACAAGCCGTGCACCGTCTCGGGCGGCGGAAAGTCCGAGATCAGCAAGAGCCTGAGCGACGCCGTGCTCTACGGCCCGATTCTCGTGCAGAACGTGGACGAGGACCTCGCGCTCGTCGATGCCATTTTCAAGCGCGATTTCTCCGATGCTTCGTCCGTTCACGGCCGCGCGGCGAAGTCGCGTCCCATCCTCTCGCCCGAGCGCTCGCTCGGCTCCGTGATCAAGCTGCTCACGCCGAACCCGGATTACTCACCGGAGTACAACGCCTGGCTCGAGAGCATTCCGAAGCACGTGCGCGCGCTCGTGTTCGTGATCAAGCGCTTCTACAGCCCGAGCTGGGGCGACGACTGGATGAGCCACTTCAGCGTCGACATCATCAACGGCGCTCCCGGTCACGAGCTCAAGCACGACGGACGCAAGCTCGTCGGCAGCTACCTGCGCGTCGGCCTCGAAGAGAACGGCGCCTGGCGTACCTACAAACTGCGCCAAGATTTCGTCGCAGCCGACAAGGTCCAGATGGAGGACGACATCAGCGCGTCGACCGTCGTGCCGCGCGAGCTCTTGAAGGGCCTGCCGAAGGAGTACGACGGGCACCCGAGCCTGAAGCTCGCCGTGAACTGCGAATCGCGCCTGTTTCAGCGGCCGGACGACGCCATCCACCCCGGCTTCGACAAGCAGACGGAGAGCGACATGTCGTCGCCGGGCCTCTTCTGCTCGAACTTCCAGCCGCTTTCGACCAACGACTTGAAGGGCATGGTCGAGGACGTGGCGCTGCACGACGCGTTCACCGAGCCGATGCAGACGCACCTCTCGAAGAACGCCGCGCGTGAGACGGGCTACTCGATCTGTTCGGCCAAGCCGCGCATCGTCGGCGGCAAGCCCACGAAGAACCCCCGCTACCTTCAGGTGCGTCCCGACGCGGCGCGCCCGCGCGACCGCTACGTCGCCGACATGGGCGCGCGGCTCTATCGAAAGACGCCGATCGAAGAGAAGGTCGTTTTCCCGGTGATCAGCGTGCTCTCCGGTCGCCGCAACAATCCGCCGGACGGCGCGATCCGCCCGCTCTGCGTGTTCGGCCCCATCCACTACCAGGAGCTCCCCGAGCTCTTCATGGATTACATCTGCTCGGTCACGGGCAAATCGCCGAGCACGACGGGTGCCGGCACCGAAGGCGCGCTCACGAAGGGCCCCTTCAACGCGATCTGCGCGACGGCGGATCTCAACAACGCGCTCGTCTCGATCCTGCTCTGCGGTTATGCAGGGTACAGCTCGGCGGCCGGCTGGATCGGGCCGAATTACTGCTTCGAGCACGACATCAGCCTGCTCGTGCCCGAGATCTGGTGCCGGCTCTTCCCGCAGGAGCGCGATCCGCAACGCCTGCTCGCCGAGGGTCATCTCGAGCGCGTCGACGACTTCGACTTCGAGGGCCGGCGGGTTCTCGCGAGCCGCCTCGGCTGCCGCATCACGAGCAAGTTCGTCGCCACCTTCTTCGGTCGTGTCTTCGACAACCCGGCCACCGTGTTCAGCGAAGAGATCCTGCGTCCCGAAAAGCAGGATCTCAAGGTGTTCGCCGACGGCGTAGACAACATCGTCGACGCGCAGCGCCGCGTCGCGGAAGCCTACTTCAAGGACAACAGCGTCGAGGATGCATGCCCTCCGCTCAAGGCGCTGCTCCACATCATGGCGCACGGCCACTACCAGGGCAGGGACGCCCACGATCCGGAGATTCGCGGGCTCTTCACGCGCGACGCGCTGCTCGCGAGCGACTGGTACGCCGAGCGGCTGCGCGTGAAGCAGGAGCGCGACGTCGACCTCTGGACGCGCCACGTGCGCGCTCTCAGCGAGTTTTTGGCGCGCCCCGGCCACCGCGACGAGGCGATGCGTCTCGGCATCGAGGAGCGCCTCGAGCTCGCGAAGGCGGAGCTCGAGCGCGTGAGCAGCGACGAGTACCTCGAGTCGCTGCAAGGTACGATTGGCGCGGATCCGATCCACGCCGAAACTACGAGCGCGGCGCGTCACCGGCGCGGCGGTCGTAGTGTCGAAACTCGTTTGAACTGAACACGTCCCTTGGCGGAACCGAACCCTCCCGATCCGAGCCCGCAGGCGGCACCCCCGTCCGCGCCCCTGTCGTCCACGCTTCCGGTCACGCCGGAGATCGGCTGGTCCGCGCCGCCGACGGCGCCCGCGCCGCAAACGGTGGACACGCCAATCGAGCCCGCGCCGATCACGGTGAGCTCGCCCACGACGGCAACGATGGCCGCGGCGATGGCTCCGCCCGTGGCCCCGGCGACGCCCGAGCCAAAGCCCCAAGCCGTCGCGATTCCACGTCCCACTCCGCGCGAGGCGCCGCCCGTCGTTGCGGCACCGCCTGTCGCCGTAACGGCACCGCCCGTCGCCGTAACGGCACCGCCCGTCGCCGTAACGGCACCGCCCGTCGCCGTAACGGCACCGCCCGTCTCCGCCACGCTCTCGAACGGCGCACCGCTCACGCCGCAATCACCCGTCTCTGCGGTGCCGAGCGTCGCGGGCGCCCCGACGGAAGCCGCGCCCGAGCTCTTGCCGCCACCGCCGCCGCTGCCCTCGCGCGATTTCGCTCCCCCGCCGCCGCTGCCCTCGCGCGATTTCCCTCCGCCGCCTCCGCTCCCTCCGCGCGACGCTCCGCCCCCGCCGCCACTTCCGCAAGCAGCCGCTGCCGCGCCCATCGCGCCGAGCCCGCAGATCAGTCTCGCGCCTCCCACCGTTCAGAGCACACCGCCCGCGTCGGCTGCCGCGTCTCCCCCGCCGGAGCTGCCCGCCCCGCCCGCCGTCACGGTGGTGACTCCTCCGCGCACGCTTCCTCCCGTCAGCAACCCCCCTCCTCCAAGCATTCCTCCCCCCGCGCTCGCGAGCACGCCGCCCGTGACCACGTCCCAGCGACCGCTGAGCCCCGTCCCGATTTCGGATGCGGATCTGGCCGACGAGCTCAAGCCCCCCGGCTTCGTCGCGCCCCTTCCGCGCAGCAAGCCCGGAGTTGGGTGGTTTGCGCTCGCCTTCATCGCCGTCGCCGCCGCGTTCGTCGGTGGCGTCGCGCTCGGTCGCAACAGCGCTCCGAAGCTCGCCGCCGTTCCGATCCCCGAGGCCCCGCCGCCCCCCAAGCCGGCAGAAGCCGCTCCCGCGCCGAGCCCAGAGCCCGCTGCGACCACGCCGCCCGCCACCGCCTCCGCTGCCAGCGACTCCGCCGCGCCCTCGACGGCCGCGCCCGAGCCCAAGGCGACTGCAGCCGCGAAAGCGGATGGTCCCGAGTTCAACGCGAAGGCGGCAGCAACGAACCTCGCCATCGCCGCGGCGCGCGCGCACGGCTGTCACATGCGCGGCGATCCCGCGGGTGTCGTCTCCGCCGAGGTCACGTTCGCCGCGAACGGCCGCGTCTCCGACGTGACCATCGCAGCGCCGCACACCGGCACCAAGACCGCGCTCTGCATCACCTACAAGCTCAACACCGTGCGCGTGCCGCCGTACGGCGGGAGTCTGCGGACGGTGAAGCAGCCCGTTCAGCTCAAGTAACGAGCCTGCGCGGACCGCGCGCGGAATCGCAACGGCGCGCTGGCCCCAAGCGTCGCGCTGGTCCGCCGATCGTCGAGCTGACGAGCACCGCGCCGGAGCGGGCGGTCGTCCGGCTCACGCCGTGCGCGCCGTCGCCGTACCGCGCGCCGCCGATGCCGCCGCGAGCCCGAGGATGGCCCGCTCCGTCGTCGCGAAATCGACGCACGCGTCCGTGATGCTCTGCCCGTACACGAGCTTCGATTTGTCCTTCAAATCCTGCCGGCCCGCGACGAGGTGGCTCTCGAGCATGACGCCGAGCACGTTTCCGGAGCCGTAGCGGAGCTGCGTCCCCACGTCCGCGAGCACCTCGGGCTGGCGTTCCGCGTCCTTGCGGCTGTTGTCGTGGCTCGCGTCGATCATCACGCGTGGATTCACGCCCGCCTTCGAGAGCCCTTCGACGGCGCGCGACACCGAAGCGGCGTCGTAGTTCGTCCCGCCGCTGCCGCCACGCAGCACGAGGTGCGTGTGCGGGTTGCCCGCCGTGCGCACGACGCCCACGCGCCCCTCCGCGTCGATGCCGAGAAAACTGTGCGGGCGCGACGCCGCAATCATCGCGTTGATGGCGACGCCGAGCGAGCCGTCGGTGCCGTTCTTGAAGCCCACCGGCATGGAGAGGCCGCTCGCCATCTCGCGGTGCGTCTGACTCTCCGTCGTGCGCGCCCCGATCGCCGACCACGACACGAGATCCGCGATGTACTGCGGGATGATCGGATCGAGCATCTCCGTTGCCGCGGGCAATCCGAGCTCCCCAATCGCGAGCAGGAGCTTTCTGGCGCGGCGAATTCCCGTTGGGATGTCGTACGTTCCGTCGAGGTGCGGGTCGTTGATCAGGCCCTTCCACCCGACGGTCGTGCGCGGTTTCTCGAAGTAAACGCGCATGACGATGATGAGCTCGCTCGCCACCTGCTCGCGCAGCTTCAGCAGGCGCTCGGCGTAGTCGAGCGCGGCGTCGGGATCGTGGATCGAGCACGGTCCGACGATGGCGACCAGGCGCGGGCTCTTGCCCTCGATCGAGCGCTGGATTTCCTCGCGTGCGCGCACCACGACTTCCGCCGCCCGCGGTGTGAGCGGAAGCTCGGAGGTGACGACGTTGGGGCTTTGCAGCACGGTGGTATCGACGACGCGAAGGTTTTGGGTTTCGAGCATGGGGGGGTTCCTGAAACGAAAAACCCCCGGCCGCTCGCGGCGACCAGGGGTTTCGGTGTTTCGGCCTTTCGTCTTCTTACTGCGAGGCCGACCCTGGACGCCGCGTCGCCGCGGGCCAATAGCCGAACCAAGTAAAAAAACGGCCGGAAATCACGAGGTCCGTACAGTGTAACGAAGAGCCGCCCCGTCCGCAAGTCACGGGCCTTCGAGCATCACTTCGACGCTTCAATGACTGATAAGACGAGCCCGATGCCGGAGCCCGGCCGCGCCCCTCTTGGCGCATCCCCAGGTGCGCCGCGCGCGCGCGCGAAGGAGAGCATCGGGCTCGTTCGAAGGCTGCTCGGCCTCAGCCTGGATTACCGGCGCGAGTGCATCGAGGTTTTCTTCCTGCAGGTGTCGTTGCTCGCGCTCGGCGTCTCCGGGCTCGGGCTCAGCGGCGTTGCGGTGGACGTCATTCGCACGGCGCTCGAGCCGGGCGCGCCTGCTCCTCGCTGGCCGCTCGAGCTCACGCAGCCTGCGGGTTGGGACACGCGGCAGACGCTGCTCGCAATCGGAGGGGCTGTCTTCGTGATGGCGGTGTTGCGCGCCGCTCTCTCGTACTCGTATCAGGTGCTGATCGGTCGCCTCGTTCACCTGAAGATCGTGCCGGAGCTCCGCACGCGGGTTTTCGACAAGCTCCAGCGCCTGAGCTTCCGCTTCTTCGACGAGAACGCGACCGGGTCCATCATCAACCGGGTGACGGGCGACGTGCAGTCGTTGCGCTCGTTCGTGGACGGCGTGCTCTTGCAGGGCCTGATCATGCTGATCTCGCTCGCGCTCTATCTCGTGTACATGCTGCGCACGAGCACGACGCTGACGCTCGCGTGCCTCGGTCTGTCGCCGGTGCTGTGGCTCGTGACGACACGCTTCTCGCGTCGCATTCGGCCGGCGTACGCCGCGAGCCGCGAGCTGTCCGACCGCTTGGTGCTCGCGTTCTCCGAGGGGATCCACGGCATGCTCGTGCTCAAGGTGTTCGGGCGGGAGCCCGACGAGCACGCCCGCTTCCGCGCGCGGAACCGCGCCGTCCTCGAGCAGCAGAAGAGCATTTTTCGCCGCGTTTCGCGCTACAGCCCGACCGTCAACTTCATCTCGCAGCTCAACGTCGCGATCCTGCTCACGTACGGCGGCTCGCTCGTCGCGAAGAGCGTGCTCTCGCTCGGCGAGCTCATCGTTTTCGCCGGGCTCTTGCAGCAGTTTTCGGCGCAGGTCTCGAGCATGTCGACCGTCGTGAACACCTTGCAGCAGAGCCTCACGGGCGCGCGGCGCGTGTTCGAGGTGCTCGACGCGCCGCTCGAGATCGCGAGCCCGCGCGAGCCTCGGGTTCTGTCTCGCCTGCGGGGACACGTGAAGCTCGAGAGTGTCGACTTTGCGTATCCTGGCGGCGGCGACGTGCTCAGCGGCATCGAGCTCGAGGTGCGGCCCGGCGAATGCGTCGCGATTCTCGGCTTGACCGGCTCCGGCAAGAGCACGCTGCTCGGGCTCGTGCCGCGCTTCTTCGACGTGACGGCCGGGCGCGTGACGATCGACGGCACCGACGTGCGGGCGCTCGAGCTCGATTTCTTGCGCAAGAACGTGGGGCTCGTCTTCCAGGAGAGCTTGCTCTTTCGCGCGAGCGTCGCCGAAAACATCGCGTTCGGGGACCCGGAGGCGACCCGCGATCGCATCGAGCACGCCGCGCGCATCGCCGGCGCGGAGCGCTTCATCCAGGCGCTGCCCGACGGTTACGAGACCGTGCTCGAAGAAGCGGGCGCGAATCTCTCGGGCGGCCAGCGCCAGCGGCTC
>DASUGE010000329.1:0-19509 GCA_036274215.1 Polyangiaceae bacterium
CGTCCCGCCCATCCCCGTCGATTGCCCACCCGAGCCAGCGCGCCCGGCACTCGCCCGGGCCCCGGTCCCACCGCTCGCGCCCGACGAGTCATCGTCACCGTCGGTCACGCTCGTCGGCCCTTTGCACGACCAAGCGACGAGCACGGCGAGAGCCAGCAGCTCACCTTTGGCACGGCTCAGGTTCCAGGCAGGCATGGCGGGCTGATCTCTAGCATGTACCTTCGCCCCGCTCGCAAGACGACGCCTTGCGCTGCCGCGCCCGCATTCGCCAGAACTACAAACTTCCTACGCGCTCGAAGTTCGCTCGGCTCGAGGATTGCGCATCTGCTGTGCTACTAGGATCGCCCTCCAAGGCCCCTTGGCGGAATGGCAGACGCGCGGGATTTAAAATCCTTTGCCGGCAACGGCGTCCCGGTTCGAGTCCGGGAGGGGCTACTTCGCGAGTGCGTGTGTTGGGCGACACTTAGCTTGCCTTGAGCAGGCGGTGCAGGACGACGGTAGAATTCATCGCCGTGCTATCCTTTCAATCGATGAGCACGACTTACCCGGGTGTTAACGAGCCGCTCCCGATGCCGCCACCATGGCGACCCGAGGAGCTCGTGTGTCCCGTGCCGAAGCGCTGGGGCGTAGCGACCAAGCCGCCGCTGCTATCTCTGCGTGCGAAGTGGCTGATCGCGCTCGCGCTCTTCGTTGCGTATTGCGCGCTGAACCCGATGTTCCCCAAGTTCATGCTGCTCGTAGGGCTCGCGTCGATGTTCGCGCCGTACTGTGGTTGCTGCTGGTAGGTCCCCGCGTGAGGGCCGACTGCTGGAGCCGAGCCGGCTGAAGGAGATCGTGCCCGAGCTCGTAGTCGACGAGAGGAGGGACAGGTTGCCGCACCGGGGCGCTTCGGCCGACCCGAACGGCCGCACGCTCGCTTTCAAACGCTCTGGGGAGGCTCGCCCGACGGCACCGAGCTTGCGAGCCTCGGTTCCATGGCAACTCGAACACTCGCCATTCTCGTGCTCATGGGTTTACCCGCGTGCGGCTCGAGCGGGTCGGGCGGGACCCCCACGTCGCAGAACTCGAACGGTGGGCCCGACAATCCATTCGCCACCGATCAGACGAGGCTCTGCCGCGGCATCGCGCTCCCCGACGATCAAGCGTTCGTGGCGGACGGGCTCTGCATTCGGGCCGTCGCGCTCGAACAAGGCAGCTTGCGGCAGCTCACCTTCTCCGCCGCGGGTGACCTCATCGGCGTCACGAGTCAAGGCGCGATCGTTCGCTACCGCGACGTCAATGAAGACGGCATCTTCTCCGGCGGCGCCGAGATCAAGACGATCGCGCACACGGGCGGCAAGAACGGGAGCAACGCCGTCTTCGACGCGGACGAGACCTACCTCTACGCTGGCTCACCCGCGGGCGTCGTGCGTTTTCGGTATTCGGCGAGCGACAACCTCGGACCGGCCGAAGCCGTGGTCGTGGGCGAGCCGTCTAGTGGAACCCATCAGCTTCACACGGTGAAGATCTACGACGGGTTCCTGTACGTGCACTCGGGCTCCGAAATGAACGCCGCCGAGCCGGACTCCCCGAGCTACGACACCGAGCGCGCCGTGCTGAAGCGCTTCCCGCTCGACGACTTTCAGGGCAAAGCCTTCGACTGGTCCGAGGGCGAGCTCTACTTCAGCGGGATCCGCAACATGGTCGGTTTCACGCAAAATCCGAGCGACGCGGCGCTGTACGGCGTCGTCAATGGTCTCGACGATCTCGTTTACCAAGGCGAGGACGTGCACCTCGAGAACCCCGGCGAGGATCTGATCCGCCTGGATCAGGGCAAATCCCACGGCTATCCCTACTGTTTCACGGCCGCGAAGCTCGAAGTCGACGGGAGCATGATGACGGCAGGCACGCAGCTCGCGGGCACCGTCAAGACGCAGGCCGGAGACCCAGACTTCGTGAACCCGCACGACGACGCGTGGTGCAAGGAGCACTCGACGGAGCCCCTCACCTTCATGGCGGCTCACTCGGCGCCGCTCGACGTTCTGTTCGTCAGCGGCGCGACGGCGCTCCCGGCAACATGGGAAGGGAGCGCGCTCGTTGCGCTGCACGGCTCCTGGGACACGAGCCCGTCCGTCGGCCACCAAGTCGTGCGCGTCCCGTTCGGGAGCGACGGGACGACGACCATGCCGAAGGCGGACGCGTCGGGCATGACTTTCTACCACGACGTGATCTTCGGCGGCGTGGGCGGCGACGGCGCGTGGGGCTGGGCCTCGGGCTCGGACGGCGAGTACCCCGTACGACCGACGGGCCTCGCGATCTCGCCTGTCGACGGGGCTCTTTACGTGGCGAGCGACAACGCCTCCACCTACATGGGCACCCCGGCGCCGAACCAGGGCGCGATCTACCGCATTGCGAAGCGAGATGCGCCGTAGCCGCGGCGCGCGCCGGACCTCAGAAGTCGGCAGAGCCCGGCGTGCGCGCGAACGGCACGACGTCGCGGATGTTCTTCATGCCCGTGAGATACATGAGCATCCGCTCGAGACCGAGGCCGAAACCGGCGTGGGGTACGGAGCCGTATTGCCGTAGCTCGAGGTACCACCAGTACGCTTCGAGGTTGAGCTTCTGATCGATGATGCGCTGGCGAAGCACGTCAGTGCGCTCCTCGCGCTGGCTCCCGCCGATGATCTCGCCGATGCGGGGGGCGAGCACGTCCATCGCGCGCACGGTCTTCCCGTCGTCGTTGGCCCGCATGTAGAAGGCTTTGATCTCCTTGGGGTAGTCCGTGACGATCACGGGGCGCTTGAACTTCTCCTCCGTGAGGTAGCGCTCGTGCTCGCTCTGCAGGTCGGCGCCCCAGTGGACCGGGAACTCCCACGTCTTGCCGGCCTGCTCGAGGATGCGGATGGCCTCGGTGTACGTGATGCGCTCGAAAGCCGAGGTCGCCACGTGCTCGAGCGTTTCGAGCACGCCCTTGTCGATACGCTCGTTGAAGAACTCGAGATCCGGCCCGCAGTGGTCGAGAACGTAGCGAATGATGTATTTCAAGAAATCTTCGGCGAGGTCCATGTCCCCCGCGAGATCGCAAAACGCCATCTCCGGCTCGATCATCCAGAACTCGGCGAGGTGGCGCGGCGTGTTCGAGTTCTCGGCGCGAAAGGTCGGCCCGAACGTGTAGATGTTGCTGAGGGCGAGCGCGAAGATCTCGCCCTCGAGCTGACCGCTCACCGTGAGGTAGGCGGGCTTGCCGAAGAAATCCTGTCCGAAGTCGACTTGCCCCTCGGGCAAGCGTGGAACCTTCAAAAGATCGAGCGTGGTCACGCCGAACATCGCGCCGGCACCCTCGCAATCGGACGCCGTGATGATCGGCGTGTGCACGTAGATGAAGCCACGCTCGCGGAAGAACGAATGGATCGCGAACGAGAGCGCACTGCGCACGCGAAACACCGCTCCGAACGTGTTCGTGCGCGGGCGGAGGTGCGCGATCTCGCGCAGGAACTCGAAAGAATGCCCCTTCTTCTGGAGCGGGTACGTCTTCGGATCCGCCGTGCCGATCACGCGCAACGCCTTGGCCTGTAGCTCGACGCGCTGACCCGCCGCCGGCGACGGCACGAGCTCTCCCTCCACCTCGACCGACGAGCCCGTCGTCGCGAGCGCGAGCGCCTCCTCGGCGACGCTTCCGCTCGGCACGACGACTTGAAGGTCGCGAAACGAGCTCCCATCGCTCAGCTGCAGGAAGTGGACGCCCTTGCTGTCGCGTCGCGTCTTGATCCACCCGCGCGCCGTCACCACGCGCCCAGGATCCGAGGTCAGAAGGTCGCGGATGTACTCGCCCGGCTTCAACATCGACCTCCTCAGTAAGCCGGCCGCGGAAGGCCCGCAACCGAGGAGCGCGACCCCGCGCCGGATCGCTACTTGAAGTAGAAGACCGTGGCGACGTCGCTCGCCGCGCCGCCTTGGCGGATCGCGCCGCCCATCAGGTAGATCTTGTCGCCGACGGTCCCGCCGCCGTAGCCGTGACGCGGGACGAGCATCGGAGGGTACGACTCCCAGGTGTCGGTGGCGCCGTCGTACGACTGGATGTCGGGGAAGACGCCGTCCTGATTGTCGGCTCCCTCACCGCCGAAGAGGAACAGGCGCCCGTAGAGCACGGCGCCGGCCGCTCCGCCGCGTGGCGTCGGAATGGGGGTCTTCTGCTCGTACGTCTTGGCTTCGGGATCGAACTCGAGGGTGCTGGGGCGAAACTCCGGGATGGTGTGGGTGCGTCCGCCACAGATGTAGATCTTGCCGCCCGACACGTAGGCCGAGCAGTGCTCGCGCGTTTCGGGGAGCTTCGGGAGCTCGGTCCAGGTGTCGGCGACGGAGTCGTAGACGGACGCGAAGTCGGTCGCCTCGCCGCTATTGCCGCCGCCGAACACGTAGAGGTCGGTGCCGAGCGCCGTGACGCAGCCGCCCGCTCGCTCCGTTCCGTCGGGGAGTGCCTTCTTCTCCGTCCAAGTGTCGGCGGCCGGGTCGTAGACGAACGTGCGGCCCGTTGCCGGTCCCGTGAGGCTCGTCCCCGCGTAGAAGCCGGCCACGTAAATCTTGTCGTCGATGACGCCGGCCGCCGGATGATTGAACGGGCTCGGGAAATCCTTGACGCTACGCCAGCTGTCCTTCGCGGGATCGTAGGCGATCACGCTCGGCGTCACGTCGGGCGAGTAGCCGCCGAGCACGTAGACCTCACCGTGCGCGGCGACGACGCCGTGCTCTTGGCGATCGGCCGGTAGGAGCGCGATGCCCTTTTCCACCGGCGTGCCGCGGAGCGGGTCGCCGGCGTCGCCGCCAGCGCCGCCCGTGCCGGCGAGCCCCCCTGCGCCGGAGCCGGCGGTCCCGGCATCTCCCGCGGCCATGCCCGCTTTGCCGCCCATCGTGGCGCTCGCTCCGCCGTCACCCGACATGCCGCCCGAGGCGCCGGTCGACCTGCCCGCCGTACCACCCGAGCTCGAGCCGCCAGCGCCCGCTCCGCCGAGCGTCGAGCCACCCGCCGTGCTCGAGCCACCGGCACCCGAGGAGCCAGTGGCGCCGCCGACCCCACCGGCGCTCGGTTGCGCGCCGGCGCTCCCCGCTGCTGCGTGGTGATCGGTCCCGCCGCTCGTCCCGCAACCGAGCACCAGCAGCGCGAGGGCACACGGCACGGCGTTGATCAGAAGGGACGCCACTCGCAACGTGTAGCGCAGGCGCCGGGGCGTCACGAGGCGATTGCACCTCGCGAATGCCTGATTTGGGTGTGTGCAGCGAGCATGTCCGCGGCATTTGCGGTCGTGCGGTGAAAATTGCAGCGCCATCGGCTGCGAATCGCCTCAGCGCGCCGGGCACGGCAGGTACGGGGCGCTAGCTCCCGCCCTCGAGCAGGGCGACCAGGCGCGTGATGAGCTCCCCCTGCGCTTGGTTGAGCTTCTCGTGGGCGGTCGGAACGTCGAAGTACGCCGCGCGATCGAGCTCCGGAAATTCCCCGAAGCGTCCGGAGCGCGGTGGCCATTCCATGCGAAAGAGGTTGCTCGCGAGTTGCGTGGGATCGATCGACCCTTCGCAAGCGAACGCGTGCACGACCTTGCCGTTCTTTTGCTTCACGGTACCGAGCGGCGCGTAGGGGCCCTCGAACGAAAAGCCGGTCTCCTCGAGGAGCTCGCGCCGTGCGGCCGCGAGCGGCTCCTCTCCCGGCTCGATCTCGCCCTTCGGGATCGTCCAGGCGCCGGCGTCGCGACGACGAAAGATCGGCCCGCCCGGATGCGCGAGCAGCACCTCGAGCCGGCCGGCAAGGCGCCGGTAGACCAAAACCCCAGCGCTGATTTTGTGGGTCCGGTTCACCACGACTGTGCACACTTAGGACAAGCCGTGACGAGCGCCCACCCCTCCCGCGTTGACTTTACGGCACCGGCCTTGGGATAAGCTGAAATGCGTTCGTGAAGTCCCCCGAAGACGCCCCCGGCCGGCTGATCGCCGGCCGCTATGACCTCGTCGAGGAGCTCGGGCGTGGCGGCATGGCCGTCGTGTGGAAAGCGATCCAGCGCGGCCCGGGACGCTTCGCGCGACCCGTCGCCATCAAGCGCATCCTGCCGTCGCTCCGCGCTTCCGAGGACACGATCGCGATGTTCGCGGAAGAGGCGCGCGTCGGCGCGGGGCTTCACCACCCGAACGTCGTCGCCGTGCTCGACTACGGCCTCGACGAATTCGGCCACCCTTACCTCGTGAGCGAGCTCGTCGAGGGGCTCGATCTCGGCGCCTGGATCCGTTCGCACACCGGAGCCGGGCTCACCACGCCCTGGGAGCTCACGACCGCGATCGGCATCGAGATCCTGCGCGGCCTGGGCTCGGCCCACGCGCGTGTGGATGCGCGCGGGCAAGCCGCGGAGGTGCTGCATCGCGACGTGACGCCGGGCAACATCCTGCTCGACGTGTCCGGCGTCGTGAAGCTCGGCGACTTCGGGCTCGCCAAGGCGCCGGACCGCGAGCGCCTGACGCGCCCCGACGTCGTGAAGGGGAAAGCGGCGTACCTTGCGCCCGAGCTCGTGCGTGGCGAGCCGGCGAGCGCGAAGAGCGATCTCTTCGGGGTCGGCATCGTGCTCTGGGAGGCGCTGACCGGCGCGCGTCTCTTCCTCGGCGAAAACGAGATCGCCTCCGCGCTGCTCGTGCGCGAGGCACGCGTGCCGCTGCTCGCCGTGACACGGCCGGGCTTGCCGCTTCAGCTCACCCAGGCGGTGCACCGAGCGCTCGAGCGGGAGCCCCGGCGCCGCTTTGCCTCGGCGCAGGAGATGCTCGAGACGCTACGACGTCTTTTGCACGTGCTCCCGGGCTCGACCGACGCTTTCGCCCTGGGCCAGAGCTTTCGGGCGGCGCTTTCGAGGCCTAGCTCGGCCACCGGGCCGGCGGGTCGCAGCTGAATTTGATATTCGTTTTCAGCGCGGCTAAGCTCTGGGTGGTTGGCATGTCTCTACCCACTCGGAGCCTCGCCGAGCTAGCGCTCGCGGACGTTGCCTGTGTGGAGCACGTCGGCGGCGAGCGCTCGTTCCGGCGCCGGCTGATGGAGCTCGGCCTCGTTCCGGGCACGCGGGTCGAGCTCAAGGCGGTGGCGCCCCTCGGCGATCCCCTCGAGCTCTTGGTGCGAGGGTCGAGCCTGTCGATACGCCGTGCGGAAGCGGCGCTCGTGCGCATCACGCCGGGTACCAAGTCCGAGGCGCCGGCGGCGAGCGCCGTCGTACCCGCCGCGCTGTCCGCGGCACAGGTTCGAGGCGCGCCGTGACCCCCGCCGAGGGCGCGTCACCGATCGCGCCCGAGCCCGAAGCCAGAGCGGCGGCGGCGCCCGTCGTCGTCTTGGTGGGGAATCCGAACGTCGGAAAGACCAGCGTCTACAACCAGCTCACGGGCGAGCGGGCGCGTATCGGCAATTACCCCGGCATCACGGTCGAGCAGCGCTCCGGCCGGCTGCCGCTGCCCGAGGGCGGCTCCGTCACGGTCGTCGATCTCCCCGGCACCTATTCGCTCTCGGCGCGCTCCGCCGAGGAGCAGATCGCGCTCGAAGCGCTGCTCGGCCTCGACGGACTGCCGCGCCCGGAGGTCGTCGTGGTGGTGATCGACGCGGGGCAGCTCAGCCGGAACCTTTACCTCACCCTCCAGCTCATCGAGCTCGGCCTGAACGTCGTCGTGGCGCTGAACATGCTCGACGAGGTGCGGGACAATCCGCCGAGCCCGACGGCGCTTGCGAATTTCCTGGGGGTGCCCGTGGTCGTGACGGACGGGCGCCGCGGCGCCGGTATCGGCGAGCTCAAGCGCGCCATCGAGCGAGCCATCGCCGAGCCGCGTCGCGGTCACGTCGCGCCGAGCTACTCCGCGGAGCTACTCCACGACGCCGACACGGTCGCCGAAGCGCTTCCCACGGCGTGGCGCGCTACGGCGGAGCGTGATCGCGCGCTCGGTTTCTGGGCGCTCTCGAGCGTCGACGCCGACGACGAGCTCCGCGACATTCCGCTCGCCCTGCGCGAGCGTTGCGCCGAGGTGCGCGCCCGCGCCGAGCCGCGGGACATCGACCGCGACCTGATCGCCGCACGCTACGCCGTGATCGACGGCGCCCTCGAACGCCTCTACGCGCGCGTCGACCGCCATCCCCCGAAGCGCGCCTCGTCCGAGCGCGTCGATCGCATCCTACTCCACCCAGTCTGGGGCTTCGCGATCTTCTTGGGCCTGATGGTCGTGGTGTTCCAGGCGCTGTTCTCCTGGTCGGATCCCGCGATCAGCCTGATCGAGCGCGCGGCGGCCTTCCTGTCCGGAGCGCTCACGACCCTACTTCCGCCGGGGATTTTGCGCGATTTGCTCGTGCAAGGCGTGATCGGCGGCGTCGGCAACGTGGTGGTGTTCCTGCCGCAAATCTTGCTCTTGTTCCTGATGATCGGCCTGCTCGAGGACTCGGGCTACATGGCGCGCGTCGCGTTCCTCATGGATCGCGTGCTGCGCACGCTCGGCCTGCACGGCCGCGCCTTCGTGCCCATGCTCTCGGGCTTCGCTTGCGCCGTGCCCGCCATCCTCGCGACGCGCACGATGGAGCGGCAGCGCGATCGGCTGCTCACCATGCTCGTGATCCCGCTCATGACGTGCTCGGCGCGGCTGCCCGTCTACACGCTGATCATCGCCGCGCTGTTTCCGCCTTCGCATTGGTTCGGCTGGTTGCCGGTGCAAGGGCTCCTGATGGTCGCGATGTACCTGTTCGCGATCGTGACGACGCTAGTCGTTGCGTTGATCCTGGGGCGCACCGCCGTGAAGGGGCGCCGCGTCCCGCTCGTGCTCGAGCTGCCGCCGTACCGGTTGCCGAGCCTCAAGCTCACGCTGCGCGGCATGCTCGAGCGCGCCCAGGTGTTCCTGAAGGAAGCCGGAACCGTCATCCTCGCCTGCACGATCGCGCTCTGGGCGCTGCTCGCGTTCCCGCGCTCGACGGGGACGGAGCCCGCGCCAGAGCGCGCCGTCGCGGCCCACGTGCCGTCCAGCGCGCCGAGCCCGCGTCCGCTGGAGGCTCCCGCCGCCGCCGCGGCCGAGGAGCACATCCGCAACAGCTACGGCGGTCGCCTCGGGCGGGCGATCGAGCCCATCTTCGCGCCGCTCGGCTTCGACTGGAAGATCGACGTGGGCATCATCGGCGCGTTCGCGGCGCGCGAGGTGTTCATCTCGACGCTCGGGCTCGTCTACGGCGTCGGCGACACCGACGACGAGGCGCTGCCACTGCGCGAGAAGCTCAAGGCCGAGACGCTCGACGGCAAGCCCCGCTACACGCCGCTCGTCGGCCTGTCGCTGCTCGTATTCTTCGCCCTCTCCTGCCAATGCATGAGCACGCTCGCCGTCGTGCGCCGCGAGACACGCACCTGGCGCTGGCCCGCCTTTCTGTTCGGCTACATGACGACGATCGCGTACGCGCTCTCGTTCCTCGTGTATCAGGGCGGTAAGCTGCTCGGGTTTTGAAGCCGTTACCCCGCTCCTTCTACGCGCGCCCGGTGCTCACGGTCGCGCGCGAGGCGCTCGGAAAAATCCTGGTACATGACACGCCCGAAGGTCGCGTCGCGGGCCGTATCGTCGAAGCCGAAGCGTATCGCGGCCCCGAAGATCGCGCGGCGCACTCGTTCGGAGGCCGCCGCACGGCGCGCACGGAAGCGATGTTCGGACCGCCCGGCTACGCCTACGTGTTCTTCGTGTACGGCATGCATTGGCACGTGAACCTCGTGACCACTGCGATCGACGAGCCGCACGCCGTTCTCGTCCGTGCGGTCGAGCCGCTCGAGGGGCTCGCGCTGATGGCCGAGCGGCGCGGGCTCCCGGAGAGCGCTCGGGACTTAACGAACGGCCCCGGTAAGCTCTGCGAGGCGTTCGCGATCGACAAGGCCTGCTACGGCGCCGATCTGTGCGCGGGACCGCTTTTTTTGAGCCGCGGAACCAACCCGAAGGTCGCACGCTCGCCGCGCATCGGCGTCGACTACGCGGGCGCTTGGGCGGCGCGGCCTTGGCGCTTCTTCGAGCAGGGGAACCCCTGGGTGTCGCGCGCCCCCGGCGCTCGCGGTAGAAGATAGGCTCGTTCGTGCAACCTCCCGATCCCTCCGCCCCCGAGACCTCGGTACCGGTCACGATCCCCGACGAGCACGGCGGCGTCGCCGGACGCAACGTCGTCGTATGCGTCACGGGCAGCGTGGCGGCGTACAAGGCCGTGCTCGTCGTGCGCCGCTTGCTCGCCGAAGGCGCGAACGTGACCGTCGTCCTGAGCCGCTCGGCCGAGCAATTCGTGGGCGCGGCGACCTTCAGCGGCCTCACGGGCCGCGCGCCGCTGACGGACATGTTCGCGCCGGGCACCGCCGGCGAGCCGCACGTCGAGCTCGGGCAAGCGAGCGATCTGGTGCTCGTCGTGCCCGCGACGGCCGACGCCCTCGCCCGCTTCGCCGCGGGCCGTGCCGAGGATCTCACGAGCGCCCTCGTGCTCTGTGCGCGCTGCCCCGTGCTCGTCGCGCCCGCGATGCACCCGAGCATGTGGCACCACCCCGCGACGGCGCGGAACGTCGCGCAGCTCGCGGCCGACGGCCGCGTGGGCCTCATCGGTCCCGTGGAGGGCGAGGTCGCGAGCGGCGAGGTCGGCATGGGTCGCATGGCCGAGCCGGAAGACATCGTGACGACGGTGACCTCCGTGCTCGCGACGGCCTCGCTCCGCGGCGTGCGCCTGCTCGTCACGGCGGGACCGACGGCGGAGGACATCGACCCCGTGCGCTACGTGGGCAACCGCTCGTCCGGCAAGATGGGGTTCTCGATCGCCGAGCGCGCCGCGCTGCGCGGTGCGACCGTGACGCTCATCGCGGGCCCGGTGAGCCTGCCGACGCCGCTCGGGGTCACGCGCATCGACGTGCGCTCGGCCGAGGGCATGCGCGCCGCGCTCTGGAACGTGATGGGCAGCGAGCTCACGGGCATCGACGCGCTCGTGATGGCCGCCGCCGTGGCGGATTTCCGCCCGAGCGCGCCGAGCGCCGAGAAAATCCGCCGCTCGCCGCAGGGCCTCCTGCTCGAGCTCGTCCCGAACCCCGATCTGCTCGCGGAGATCGGTAAGACTCGGCGCGGGCGGCGACCCATCCTCGTCGGCTTTGCGCTCGGCACGGAGAGCGACGAGCGCGCCGTCGCCACCGCGCGCACCAAGCTGATGGAAAAGCGCGTCGACTTCGTCGTCGCCAATCACGCCGACGAATCGATCGGCAAGGACGACATACGCGCCATGTTGGTCGGGGCCCGCACCTGCGAAATCCTCGAACGCGCGCCCAAGCGAGTGATCGCCGATCGCATCCTCGATCGCGTCTCCGTCGAGTTCTCCCAGAGGCTCGGTTGACACCGGTCTTCGTCGTCTTCGCCGCCGCGCTCGCGACGTACACGGCGGCATTTCGCCCGGCCCTCGCCGACAGCGCGATGTTCTACGTCGTGTTCGGCGTGCCGCACGTCGCGCTCGCGGCTTTCGCTGCGCAGAGGCTCGCGCAGCAGGGCAAGCTCCGTGCGCGCATCATGCCGAAGAGCGGCGATCTGTCGATCGGCGCGCTCACGGGCTTCGCGTTGCTCGTCGCGTCGTGGGGCGGGCGCGCCGTCCTCGCCCCGAGCGGCTCACCGCGCCGGAATTGGCTCCTCCACCTCTACCTCCAGCTCGGCGATCCGGAGCGGCTGCAGCACTCGGTGTTGCTCACGAGCGCCCTCGCCGTCATCGTCCTCGCCGAAGAGCTCGTCTGGCGCGGCTTCGTGCTCGAGGAGCTCAGCGAGCGACTCGGAACGCGCCGCGGCTGGGTTGCGGCGGCCCTGCTCTACGCGCTCGCCGCGCTGCCGACCGTGTACCTGCAGCGCGACTACACGGCGGGCCCGAATCCGCTGCTCGTCGTCGCGGCGTTCGGTTGCGGGATGGTGTGGACGTTCATGGCGGGCCGCTTCGGCAGGCTCCTGCCGGGCGCCTTCTCGCACCTCGTGTTCACGTACTTCACGGCAGTGCAGTTCATGCCGCCGTTCGTGGAACGCGGCCCGCTGTAACGTCCAACGTGCGCAGGGCCGCGCTCACATCGCGGCGATGCGGGCGAGCTCTTCTTCCGAGAGGTCGAAGTCGCCGAACACGGTCTGAACGTCGTCGTGCTCGTCGAGCGCCTCGACCAGGTTCAGACAAACCTCGGCGTCGCGGCCGCTGACGGTCTTCTTGTTCTTGGGCACGTAGGCGAGCTTGCTCGACTGGATCACCAGCTTTTTGCCCTCGAGCGCCGTGGTGACGCGGTCGAGATCCGCTGGCGGCGTGTACACGGTCCACACCTCGCCCTCGTCGCGGTAATCGTCGGCGCCCGCCTCGACGGCCGCCTCCATCAGCTGGTCTTCCGTGACCGTCGCCTTCTCGAGCGTGATGACACCGAAGCGATCGAACGCCCACCCGGCCGCACCCGAGCTGCCGAGCTGGCCGTTGTGCTTCTCGAAAATCTTCCGGAGCTCTGCGACCGTGCGGTTGCGGTTGTCGGTCATGCCCTCGACGAGATACAGCGTGCCGGTCGGACCGGTGCCCTCGTAGAGCACCTCTTCGTACGCCGCGCCCTCGATCTCACCCGTGCCACGCTGGATGGCGCGCTTGATGTTGTCCTGGGGCATCTGCTGGCCGCGGGCATCCGACACGGCCTTGCGCAGGCGCGGGTTGCCGTTGATGTCGCCGCCGCCGATGCGCGCCGAGGTCACGATCTCGCGAATGATCTTGGTCCAAGCACGGCCGCGGGCCGCGTCCGTGACGCCCTTCTTACGCTTGATCGTCGCCCATTTGGAATGGCCGCTCATGGTTCGGGGCTCTGCTTATCACCAACCCGGTGGGACGAAAAGGACGGCACCGAATCCGCGGCGTCCGGGCGGTGGGCGCCGCGGCGCGTGGCGGCGCGAGTCAATCGCCGATCTGCTCGGCCAAATAGCGCTCGCGCCCGAGCTCCTCGATCAGGCCGAGGTGCGTCTCGAGCCAGTCGATCGACTCCTCTTCCGCCTTCAGGATCGATTCGAACAGCGCGCGCGTTCCGTTGTCGCCCTTGGCGACGGCGAGGGCGATGCCCTTGTTCAATCGGGCGTGCGCCTCGCGCTCCACCTCGAGGTCGAGCTTGTGCATCTCGACGGCTTCCTCCCCGACCCGCACCGGAAACAGGCGCTGCATGTTCGGCACGCCCTCGAGGAAGAGGATGCGCTCGATCACCGCGTCGGCGTGGTGCATCTCCTCGATCGACTCCTCGCGCTTCTTCTTGGCGAGCGGCCCGTAGCCCTGGTTCTTCAGCATTTTCGCGTGCACGAAATACTGGTTGATGGCCGTGAGCTCGGAGGTGAGCACCTCGTTCAGAAGCTCGATGATGTCGGCGTTGCCTTGCATGGGGCGGATTCTACGCACGGGTGCCGAAACACCCCAAGCGAGGAAACCGCGCGGCTCGCGGAGCGCCGGGGAGCACGGCGGCGGGAGGGGGAGAGACAGAAGCGTCGGCCCACTGGCCGAGCCATATTTCTGCCTCAGCCGAGCTTGTTGCAAGTGATGTTGAAAGTCGTTTTCAAAGACGCTACGGTTCGAGGGTCGTGATCGTCTGCCATTGCCGAGCCGTGAGTGACCGCGCCATCCGCGCCGCCATCCGCGAAGGGGCGACCACGGTCGACGCGGTCAGCGCCGAAACTGGCGCCAACTCCTGCTGCGGCGGCTGCGAGCCGACCGTCGCCCGCATCCTCGCGGAGGAGCTCGGCGCTCAGGTGACGACGGGCGCGGCGGCCCCCGATTCCTCGCTCCGTCCCGCGCGGTTCCGCCCGCTACGCGTCGTGCGGAATCCCGAAGCGGCCTAACGCCTCCGGCCGCACGCGCAGCGCCTCTTCGCGCCGCACGTCGCCGTTTCGCACGCACGTCGCGTGCGTCAATCGAGCCACACGTCAGCTGGCAGGAGCTCGCGCATGGCAGCGAAGTGCGCACGCGCGGCTGGTAGCTCGAGCACCCCGAGTGGGTTGTGGGCATCGGTGACGATGTCGCCCTCCGGAACGTGTTGCAATATCTCCCAGGACGGGAAGGACCTCAGCGTCCGTTCGCAGGTCGTGTTCTCGAAGTGGGTGCCTTCGGGGATTGGGAAGTCGATCGCCGCGTCCGCTGCAAAGAAGGCGATGTTGCCAGCCTGATCCGGCCCTTCCGCGAGCGGTTCGTCCCAGAAGGCGCGAACGGTGCGGAACTCGGACCTCAGGGTTCGAGTCACGGCGAAGCTACCCTCCGCGTCGGGGCCCGCACGGTAGCCTGGGAAGTTCAAGACCAAGATCCCGCGCGGCGTGAGCAGCCCGTGGATGCGCTCGATCACCTCACGGGAAAGCAGATGCTCGGGCGTGGTTCCGCCCGTGAAAGTGTCGTGGATGATCGCGTCGTACCGTTTTTGGGTCCGATTGAGGAAGGTGCGCGCGTCCTCTACTTCGACTGGGCGCCGCGGTACAAAACCGAAGTGCTTGGTTGCGAAGCGGACCACCGCAGGGTCAAGCTCCACGACGTCGACGTCCAAGCCGGCTGTCTCCAGCGCTGAAGCGAGTGCGCCGGTGCCGAGGCCAATCTCGAGCACGTGTTTCGCTTCAGGCCGGGCAAAGCGGACCGCCTCGATCACGTGGAGAAATGTGAACGCCGCCGAGCCGTCGGCCGTCCACTCGGCGCCGATGATAGAATGATCCGCACGGAGCAGCCGGACACGGCGATTCGAGTCGTCGATGACCTCGACGAGGCCGTAGAGGCTCTGCGCTCGCTCAAGGATCCGGATGCCCGAGGGCAGGCTGGGATCGGGTTTTGCGAGTCCCACGAATCCGACGAACAGCACCGTTCCGCCGAAGGCGCGGCCGACCGAGTTGAGCGCGACGACCCCACCGACGAGCGCGAGAGTTGCCGCCGTGACGAGAAGGATGCTCCCTGTATCGAGGGCAGGAACGAGGAAGAAGCCGACGACCACCGTGCCCGCGAGGCTCCCCAGCGTGGAGACGGAATAAATGAGCCCGGCGCCGCGCCCTGTAGCGCTTACCTCTCGGACCCAGAGTCGTACCGCGATTGGACCGGTCGTGCCGAGCAGGCAGAGCGCCGGCGCGAAGACTGCTAACGCCGCGACGACTGGGCCCAGCCGAGGGCCGAGATCCATGGTCGCGCCCAGCACCGCTCGCTCGTAGAGGTGCGCTGCCCCGAGCGCGAGCCCGGCGAACGCGACCATGGCGCCAAACGTGCGGATCTCCGGGTAGCGATCAGCCAGGCGCCCACCAGCGGAATAACCGATTGCCAGTGAAGCGAGCGTCACCGCCAAGAGCGCGCACCACACGAACAGTCCTACGCCGAAGATCGGCGCGATCACGCGTGTGCCGACGATCTCGAGGGTCATGACGGCGGCGCCGCAAATGAACACTCCCGCCACGAGCGCGACCTCCCGTTTGCGCGTGGCCGATTTCGGTCCGGGATCGGTCATGGCGGCAGGCACTCTACTCGTATCGTTCGAGCCATGCGGCCGGGACTTGCACCCGCAGGAGCGCGCCCGAGCGGGCGCGCACCAAGCAAAAGGCCCGAGCCTTGCGGCCCGGGCCTTTTCTTTTCGCGGTCTAGGAAACGTTCCCGATTAGGTCACGTTGTAGCCCTTCTCGCCGTGATCGCTCACGTCGAGACCGCTCTCTTCCTTCTCCGCCGTCGGGCGCAGGCCGAGCGTCGCCTTGATGGCGTAGCCGATGACCGCGGTGCCGATGATCGACAGCGCGAGCGTGAGGCCCATCGCCTTGAGCTGCTCGAGCCAGAGCGTCTTGCCGACGACGTCCTTCAGGTTCCCGAGCAGGTTCGCGTTGGCGTCGGGCGTCGCGAGCACGCCGGTGAGGAAGGCGCCGAGCGTGCCGCCGACGGCGTGAACGCCGAAGGTGTCGAGCGCGTCGTCGTAGCCGAGGGCGTGCTTGAGCTTGGTGCAGGCAAAGAACGGAACCACGCCGGCGAGGATGCCGATGATGACCGCGCCGTTCGCCGTCACGAAGCCGGCCGCCGGGGTGATGACGACCAAGCCGGCCACGATGCCGGAACAGAAGCCGAGCACGGTCGGCTTGCCGCGGGTGAGCCATTCGATGCCCGCCCACGCGCCGCCGGCGATCGCCGCCGCGAGCGTGGTGGTCATGAAGGCTTGCGAGGCGACGCCGTCCGCCGCGCACGCGCTACCGGCGTTGAAGCCGTACCAACCGACCCACAGCATGCCCGTACCGACCATCGTCAACACGAGGCTGTGCGGGGCGAACTCTTCCTTGCCGAAGCCGACGCGCTTGCCGACGATGAGCGCGAGCACGAGCGCCGACCAACCGGAGGACATGTGAACGACGGTGCCGCCGGCGAAGTCGATGGCCTTGATGCCCGCGTCCTTGTTCCAGACGCCGTTCATGAAGCCGTCGCCGCCCCACACCATGTGCGCGAGCGGGAAGTAGATGAGCACCATCCACGCGGCCACGAACACCATTAGCGCGCTGAATTTCACGCGCTCCGCGATGGCGCCGATAATCAGAGCCGGCGTTATGATCGCGAACATGAGCTGGAACATCGAGAAGGTGCTCTGCGAGATCCAGCCCGAGTACGTGGTGTTCGGCGCGGAGCCGACACCCTTCAGCATCGCCATGTCCATGTTGCCGATGAACGGCGAGCCCGGCGAGAAGGCCATGCTGTAACCGAACGCCCACCAGAGGAGCGTCACGAGGGCGGCAATGCCCATGCACTGCGCCATGATCGACAGCACGTTCTTCTGACGAACGAGACCGCCGTAGAAGAGGGCGAGACCCGGCATCGTCATGAAGAGCACCAGGGCGGCGCAGATCATGATGAACGCGTTGTGCCCAGGGCCAGGCGCCGTGATCTTGGAGGTCGCATCGTCGGCGCGCGCGCCGTTCGTCACGTAGGCCTCGAGATCGGCCAGTCGTTTCTCCACCGCAGCTTGCTGCTCGGCGCTCGGGCCAGCGGGCGCCACCGCGGCCGGAGCCGGTGCGGGGGCGGCAGTCGGCGCGGGCGCTGGTGCCGGAGCTGCGGCAGCCGTCTCGGCGGGAGCTGCGGCCGGGGCTGGGGCTGCGGCAGCCGGGGCTGCGGCGGCGGTGTCAGCCGGGGGGGAGTCGGCCAGGGCTACGCGACTCGGGACGGCGAGCGCGAGGCTCGCGAGCATTGCGGTGACTACATAAAAGATCAGCCTTTTCATGAGCTGAAACCTCCTTGGGGACTGGCGTACGAAGCTCACGTCCGGACTTATGGCCGAGGGGGGGTGTGGCCAAAGTTTCCGTTCGTTTGCGGTAGTAGGAGGTTATCTACGGGCTTTGTTTCCTGGATGATTCGGAGGGACTTCAGGAGGATCGCGGCCGCGATCTAGCGACGAAAACCCAAGGATGGCCTATGCTTGCGTCTGTGGCGGCTCCTGCCGATTCCGATCGCGAGGACACAAAACCGTCGTCGGCCAGTCAGCCGGAACGCCTCGAGCCCTTCCGCGAAGTGGGTTCGGAGGCGAACGCGACATGGGACGAGCGCGAGGCCGTCCGAACGGCCGCTAGCTTCGAATTGCCGGCCGACATGCTCGCCACCGGCGTCGAGCGGCTGTCGCGAATCGCGGGCGTCGCGACCATCGTACTCACTGCTTACTTTGCAGGTCTTGCGGCCTTCGTGCCGCGCGTCGCCGCCTGGGAGCGCATCCGCTCGACCTGCCTGCGCCTCTTGATCGCCGCCGCGTTGCTCAGCGCCGTCGCCTACGGGGTCACGCGCATCAAGCGGCTCCGGCCGCAGCACGTCCACGACCTCGGCTACGTGTACCTGATCGTGCTCGCGCTCTTGCTCGGGCTCTTGCGTCACGCCTCGCCCTGGCCCGCCACGGAGCTCGTGCGTCAGGTGTCGCCCGTCGCGTTGCCGATCCTCGCGTTCGGCGCGCTCATCCCCGCGTCGCCGCGTACCTCCGTCGCGACGTTGTTCGGCGCGGCGTGCATGGACCCGCTCGCGTTCGTGATGATGCGCTCCACGAACGACAATCCCCGCGTCGAGGAGCTCGTGCTGCTGTTCGCCTCGCCGCTCGTGGCGGCGGTCGTCGCGTACCAGATCTCGCGCGTCGCGCACCGCTTGAGCGAGGGCATCGTGAAGGCACGCGAGGTCGGCAGCTATCGCCTCGTCGAGCGGCTCGGCGTGGGCGGCATGGCCGAAGTATGGCGCGCCGATCATCGCATGCTCGCGCGCCCGGCGGCCGTGAAGCTGATTCGCCCGAAGATCCTCATCGATCACGGCCCGCACGAGGCCGAACGGCTGCTGCGCCTGTTCCTGCGCGAAGCGCGCGCGACGGCCTCGCTCGGCTCGCCGCACACCATCGAGCTCTACGACTTCGGCACGACGCGCGAGGGCGCTTTCTACTACGTGATGGAGCTCTTGAAGGGCGTCGACCTGAAGACGCTCATCGATCGCTTCGGCGCGCAGAGTCCGGAGCGCACGGCGTACCTCTTGCGTCAGGTGTGCCACTCGCTCGCGGAAGCGCACGACCGCGACTTCGTGCACCGCGACGTGAAGCCCGCGAACATCTTCACCTGCGAGCTCGGCGGCGACGTCGACTTCGTGAAGGTCCTCGACTTCGGCCTCGTGCTCGATCGCCACCCGACGGCCGAAGAGCTCGAGGACGAGCGGCGCTTCGTCGGCACGCCCGCCATCATGGCGCCGGAGATGGTGCGCTTTCAGGCACCGGTCGATCGGCGCGCGGATCTGTATGCGGTCGGCTGCGTCGGCTACTGGCTGCTCACGGCCAAGCGCGTGTTCGAGGCCGAGACGCGCCACGACATGCTCGTCATGCACGCCCACCAGCGGCCCGTGTTGCCGTCCGTACGCGCGGGACAGAAGCTCCACGCCGGGCTCGAGGCGGTGATCATGGGCTGCCTCGAGAAGAACCCCGACAAGCGGCCACAGACCGCGCGCGAGCTCAAGGACCAGCTCGACGCGCTCACGTTCGAGCATCCGTGGACGGAGGAGCGCGCGCAGCTCTGGTGGAAGCGGAACAAGCCGCGCGAAGCCAAACCGCTCGACAGCGAGCGCGACGCCTCCCTGCCCCCGCCTGAGCCCGCACGCGCCACCGAGTCGAGCGCGACGGCGTAAACGCTTCGCGACGGCGCTGAAACGGGCCGGCGGCTTGCCAGCCATGCCCGCGCTACGTTTGAATGGCGACGGCATGACAGCTCGGGCGCCCGGTGCGGCGCGGCGCCTCGGGGCGCGTGTTCTCGCGGCGTGGGCCGAGAATCCCGACCTCGAGGTCGGTCTCGCCTACGTGCTCGTGCTCGGCCTGTTGCGCGCGGATTTCATCTGGCTCGGCGACAGCATCGACGCGCTGTGGCGCGCGGCGACGCTTGCGCTCGTCGCGGGCGCCGTCGAGGACATCGCCGTCGTGACGTTGCTTTTCGCCGCCGTTCCGCGCGGCCCGCGCGGCTCACGGGTGCGGCTCGGGGTGCTCGCGTTCGGCGTGCTGGTCACCGTCGTGAACCTCT
>DASUGE010000330.1:0-22712 GCA_036274215.1 Polyangiaceae bacterium
TTGGCTCGCCGATCTGGGCGGATACATGAACCCGCATCAGGGCCCACCCGGACCAACTGTCGTCGGCCGGGGGCTGGACTACGTGCTCCCGGCTGCCCGAGCCCTCGAGAATCTCGACAAAATGTGATGAATGCCCAGGGCCCTGCCCCCGCGGCTCGCTTCGCGACCGCTCGCGTAGTTCCGCACCGCTTTCATCCCTCGGAGACGACGAGGTTGTCGATGCGGAACTACTGGGCGCCGGCGGCTTCAGTGCCGGGGCAGGACGCTCGGCGGCGCGCCCGTCCAGCCGGCGACGGTCTCTGCTTCGCGCAGGTCGTGGGCGTTGTAACCCATCAGGTAGAAGAGCGTGTCGAGCCGCTCGTGGTGGTTGAGGCTCATGTGCGCGACCGCCTGGAGCTTCGGTTTCGCGCGGAACGCGATGCCGAGGCCCGCGCTCTGCAGCATCAGGACGTCGTTCGCACCGTCACCGATCGCGATCGTTTGGCCGAGGCGCAGCCGGTAGGCCTGGGCCATGTCGCGCAAGACCTGGCTCTTGCGCTCGCCGTCGACGATCGAGCCGCGAACGCGGCCGGTGAGCTTGCCGTCCGCAATCTCGAGCTCGTTCGAGACCGCAAAGTCGAGACCGAAGCGCGCCTTGAGATCGTCCACGAAGAACGTGAAGCCGCCGCTCACGAGCCCGATGCGGTAGCCGAGGCCCTGGAGCAGCCGCACGAAGCGGTCGGCGCCGGGCGTGAGCTCGTAGCGATCGGCGAGCGTCTTGGCCTGCTCGAACGGGAGGCCTTCCAGCAGCTTCACGCGCTCGGTCAGAGCCTGTTTGAAGTCGATCTCGCCGCGCATGGCGCGCGCCGTGATGGCGGCGACCTTGTCCTTGACGCCCACGAGGGCCGCGAGCTCGTCGATGAGCTCGCCTTTCACGAAGGTGGAGTCCACGTCCATGCAGACGAGCCGCTTGTCGCGCCGGAAAATGTCGTCTTTCTGCACGGCGAGGTCGACGCCGAGCTCCATGCCGAGCCCGAGCAGCTTGCCGCGGATGTCGGCGAGCTCGCCCGCGTCGGGGCGCGTGCCGGGATTCAGGTCCACGATGAGCTCGAGGCCCGTGAGCTCGCGGTCGCTGAGCGAGCGGATCTCGCGGATGTTCATACTGCGCTCGGCCAAGAAGCGGGTGATGCGGGCGGCCGCGCCACCGTCACTGAGCGGCCCCAAGACCGTCACTGCGAGCGTGCCCGGCGTGGAGACGTTCGCTTCGGCCCCGTTGCGGTACGGGCTCACTTCGAGCCTGAGACCGAGATCCGACACCGCGAACAGGATCTTGCGGAACGCGTTCGACGTCGTGGGAATGTCCACGATGGCCGAGAGCATCAGGTAGCCGTGCAGCACCGACTGGCCGATGTCGACCAAGTCGGCGCTCTCCTCCGCGATGATCTCGGTGAGGCGTGCGGTGACGCCCGGCCGGTCGGCGCCGGCGATGTGGAGGACGATGCGGTCCGGATGCTCGTGCGAAGCCATGGGCGGCCCTATTTACACCCAAGCTACGCTTGGGTGTATCGATGCTAGAAAGTCACCGGCAGACAGATCTCGCCAAAAACCAAGTGAATTTTGGGGTTCAAACGAAGTGGCCCCCAAAATTCACGATCGATGCGAACGGTCTGCGGTGTAGCATCCTTTTTTTCCGCTACGAGTTGAGGCTCGGGGCGTCTCGTGCGAGACCTTCGTGTGGCGTTCGGCTCGCGGTTTCTGCCCCTCGGCCTGGTGCTGTTCCTCGCTGGTTGCGCGAGCAAGCCGCTCGACGCCGGCGGCGGCACGCAGGGTCCGGTGACCGACGCGGAGCAGGCGGTTGCGGACGAGGTTTTGGGGGTGGGGGAGGGCCCGGCGACGTTCGTCACGATCTACGACCCGGCGGAGGTCTCCCCGGGCCGAACGCTCGTGCCCACGGCGCTCGGCTGGAACCCGACGCAGGCAGACGAGCTCTGGATCACGCTGCGCGAGCCGCCCACGGATCGAGAGTGCGTGTCCACCACGACGACCGGCTGCCCCTGGCTCATAGGCCGAGTCGCGATCGTGCACGGCGCCGCGTCCGCGCCCGGCTCGGCACCCGAGATCGAGCTGAAGGTCGACGGCGACGCCTTTCACTTCATGCGCCGTCCGAGCTCGCTCGCCTTCGGGAGCGGCGACACGTTCGCGACCTGCGGCGAAGCGCGCACCGGCAACTACGAGGACGAGAGCACTCCCTTCATCGGGCCCGTACTTTGGTCCGCGGATCCGAGCATCTTCGCGGCTCCCGCCCTGGCCGGCAATCCGCTCGGCACGCACATCGACATGCTGCACGAGTCGCCGTACTGCATGGGCATCGCGCACGAGCGCGACAACGTCTACTGGGCGTTCAACGGCGACGCCGGCTCCCTCGATCGCTACGACTTCAACATGCCGCACGAGCCGGGTGGCGACGATCATGCCGACGGTGCGGTGTGGCGCTACGCCGCGGGCCTGCTCGCGCGCGTCCCCGACGTTCCGAGCCACCTCGCCTATGACAGCGAGCTGTCGGTGCTCTACGCCGCCGATACCGGCCACGGCCGCATCGTCGCGCTCGACCCCAAGACCGCGCGCGAGGACGGCATCATCACGACGTACGATCCGATCGCGACGCATGCGCTCATGACCGGCGCGACCTTGAACGAGCTCGTGCCCCCCGGGAAACTCGCGGCGCCTACCGGCATCACCCTGTATCGCGGCGTGCTCTTCGTGACGGACTTCGACTCGAGCAGCATCGTCGCGTTCGCCCGGTCGGGCCGCACCCTCGCCTCCGTCAACACGGACCTTCCGGCGGGGTCGATCGGCGGGATCGGCATCGGTCCCGACGGGCGTGCCTACATCACCGAACGCGCGGGCGGTCGCGTCCTCCGCCTCGTTCCGTCGGGCGGCGAGCCGTAGCCGGGGCCGAGGGCCGGCCCCCCGATTTCGGCGCTTCCGCGGGGAGGCGGGGGGTGAAATAGTAGGGCCAGTGTCGCCCCAGAGACGAACGCTCTCTCAGCACCTCGGCGCCGCTCTGGGTGGGGCCCTGCTGCTTCTCGGCAGCACGAGCGCCTTCGCCCAGACGGGCTCGGCCGTCCCGAAACCGCCAGTCGTCGCAGCCGAGCCCGCCCCGCCGAGCCCGGCGCCGCAGCCGCCCGTCCCGCCGAGCCCGGCGCCGCAGCCGCCCGCCCCTGTGGCGAGCGTTGCGCCGCGCCCCGTCGCGACCGCGAGCGCTGCCCCGCGCCCTGAACCGAGCGCCAGCACTCCCTTGGCGCCGAGCGCCGCTCCCGCGCCGAGCGCGGTCGCGCCGGTCGCGCCCGCGAGCACTGCACCCGAGCCCGCGCCGCCTGTTGCCAGTGCCGAAGCGCCCGCGCTCCCGAGCGTCGCGCCGCCCGTGCCCGCTCCGATCGAAGCAATCCGCCCGCCCCCGCCCGGCGCCATGCCCGAGCCCGCGCCCTCGGCCGCGCCGCCGCCTGCGCGCCACGACGCCTTCGTGCTCATCGGCGACGACAAGGTTTTTGCAGTCCGCGCGCCGCTCGCCGGTCGCACACCCGAGCAGCGAGCCCAAGCCGCCACCACGGCCCTCGGCGCCGCCACGGAGCGACCAGGCTCCGAGGACGTACGCATCGAGCGCAAGGGTGAGCTCGCCGTCATCCTCGCGGGCACGACGCCCGTGATTTCGCTGGGATTGGAGGATGCGCTCGCCGTCGGCGACGCCTCGCTCGACGTGCACGCGGCGAGCGTCGCGTCCGCCGTGAAGAGCGCCATCGAGCGCGACCACAGAAAGCGCGCTCTGTCGCAGACGGTGTTCGCCGTCTCGCTGATCGTCTTCCTCGGGCTCATCGCCTTCTACCTGATTCAGAAGATCGGCGAGTTCGGGGAGCGCTTCCGAAAGTGGATCGACGAGCACGGCGAGACGGTGCTCGCCATTCGGGTTCGGCAGATCGAGGTCGTGAGCCCCGGAACCGTGCGCAGCACGGCGCTTGTCGGCTTGAGCGTGGCGCGCTGGCTCGCGCAGCTCGGCGTCCTCTACGCCTGGGTGATGGTGGGCCTCTCGTTCTTCGAGGCCACGCGCGGCTACACGGGCAGGCTCACCGGCCTCATCGTCGCGCCGCTCTCGCAGCTGATGACGCGGCTCGCGACCGGGCTGCCGGTGCTCGCGGTGCTCGTGATCGCGGGCTTCGTCGTGTTCGTGCTCGTGCGCTTCATCGGGCTGTTCTTCGACAGCATCGAACGGCGCGAGAACGTCGTCTCCTGGATCTCGCCCGAGCTCGCCGCGCCGACCGGCGCGCTTTTGCGCGTGGGCGTCGTGCTCTCCGCGCTCGTCTACCTCGCTCCGCTCGTCACCGGCACGACGGAGGGCACGCTCGGTCGCACCGGCGCCGTGGCGCTCGTTGCGCTCGGGCTCGCGTCCACGCCCCTGCTCGCGAGCGGCGTGCTCGGCGCCGTCGTGCTCTTCGGGCGCAGGCTCCGCGCGGGCCAGCACGTCGAGATCGGCGCCCACGCCGGCCGCATCGCGAGCATCGGCCTGCTCGACCTCCGGCTCGAGGACGCCGATCGCGCCGAGGTGCGCATCCCGCACCTGTATGCGCTCCGCCACCCGACGCGAGTGCTCGGCCTGCGGGCGCGCATCGCCGCCGACATCGCCGTGGGTCCCGAAGCGAAGCACACCGACGTGCAGGGGATCCTGCTGCGCCTCGCGTCGCGTTTCGGTGACGACGCGCGCGTCGAGCTCCTGAGCGCGGATTCCGAGCGCACCCTGTTCCGCATCAGCCTCGCGTCCGAGCAGCGCAACGCCCGCTCCGAGCTCCAGCTCGCCATCGTCGAAGCGCTCGCCAGCGCGCACGTGCCGCTCGGAAGGCTCGGCTCGCGCGGAGCCGGCTCGTGAGCGGCGGCGTCGCGGTTCTGCTCGGCCTTTTGGTCGTCGCGTTCGTCAGCAGCATGCTGGTGGGCGGCCGCACCATTCGCGGCTTCGGGCTGCCGTCCGGCGCGGAGTACCTCGTGCTCGGCGTCGCCGTCGGTCCGCACGGCTTGGGCGTGCTCCCGCGCTCGATGATTCAGGTCTTCCAGCCCATCTTCGTGTGCGCTGCGTCGTGGCTCGCGTTCGTGGTCGGGCTCGGCTACCTGATCGTCGGACGCCGGCGCGTGCATTTCGGACGCGCGCTCGCGGGCGTCGTGCTCGCCGCCATGGTCGGCTCGGCCGTCGGCGCCGCCGTCTGGCTCGCCGCGGGCGTGCTCGACATCCTCGAAGGCTTTCCGCGCTTCGTGCTCGCGGTCGGAACCGGCTTCATCGGCTGCGAAACGACGCGTCACACGGTGCGTTGGGTCGCCGAGCGCCACGGAGCGACCGGACCGCTCTCCGATTGGCTCGCCGATATGGCGCGCGCGAGCCAGCTCGTGCCCATGCTCGCGATCGCGGTGCTGGCGGCCGTCTCCCCCCACGCGCCGCTCACGGATTTTGCGCCCCCGCTCCGTCTGGCCGCAGGGCTCGGCATCGGCGTGATCATGGGCTTGGTCGCCACGGTACTGCTCGCTCGCGAGTTTCGGCGCGACGAAAGCTGGGGGATCATCCTCGGCGCGACGCTGCTCGCCTCGGGCGTCGCGATGCGCCTCGGCCTCGCGGCGGTCGCCACGCTGTTCACCATGGGCCTGACGCTCGCCGTCGCCTCGCGGCACCGGCTCGAGCTCAAGTTCATGGTCCAATCCACGGAGAAGCCCGTGCTCCTGCCCGCCGTGCTCGCCGCGGGCGCGAGCGTCGACTTCGACGCCTTCCCGAACCTCGGACTGATGGTGGCCGTAGCGCTCGTCGCGCGGCTCGCCATCGAGGTCGTGCGCGGACTGTTGCTCACGGCATTCTTGCCGGCCGCGCGCAAGGCGGGCCCGCGCATCGGCCTCGGTATGGTGTCGACCGGCGCCATCTCGCTCGCGCTGGCGTTCGTGCTCAACGTCCGCTTGCCGGGTCCCGCGACGAGCGCGGTGCTGCTCATCATCGCCGCCGGAGTCTTGCTCGGCGAGCTCATCGGCCCCGCCGAGCTTCGGCGCGGCCTCGAGCTAGCCGGCGAAACCCAGCTCGAGGACACCAACGAAGTGTCGCCCCTCTCGCTCCGGCAGTCGGTGCTCAGCCGCTCGTCGGACTTTCCCGAGCCTCCGCCCTCGGACGCCCCGGGGGCGCCATGAGCGGCCACGGGAGCGGTCACAAAGGCTTCGGCACGCGCCTGATCCAGGCGGTCGCCCTCGCGGTCACGTTCGGGCTGCTCTACTCGGCGACCAAGCTCGCGCCGCAGCTCGAAGGAGAGCTCGGGACGGTGGCCGGCGTCGGGTTCCTTCTCCTCGCCGGCACGCTCCTCAGCGAGCTGCTCGAGACGATCGGTCTGCCTCACCTCTCCGGCTACCTCCTGGCCGGCATCATCGGCGGTCCCGACGTGCTGCACCTGGTCGATCACCACACCGTCAGCGCGCTCACTCCGGTCAACACGCTGGCCATCGCCATGATCGCGCTGGCCGGCGGGGCCGAGCTCCGCATGTCGACCATCCGCGGTGTCGCGAAGAGCTTGAGCTACGCGATGGTCGTGCAGACCGTGCTCGTGCTCGTGGGGATGAGCGCGACGTTGTTCGTGCTGGCGCGCTTCGTTCCCTTTTTGGTCGATCTGCCTGCGAAGCCGCTGCTCGGCGTGGCGCTGCTCTGGGGCGTCGTCTCCATCACGCGCAGCCCGTCGGCGTGCATGGGCATTCTCTCGCAGACGCGTGCCAAGGGTCCCGTGGCTACCTTCGCGCTCGCGTTCATCATGTCCTCCGACATCGTCGTGGTCGTGCTCACCGCCGTCGGCATGATGGTCGCGCGCCCCTTGATTGCCGGCTCCGGCGGCTTCTCCTTCCACGACATCGAGAAGCTCGGGCACGAGCTGCTCGGCAGCGTCTCCTTCGGCACGACGCTCGGCTTGGCGCTCGGCGCGTACCTGCGGCTCATCGGGCAACGCGGTTTGCTCCTCGTGCTGCTGGCCGTCGGCTTCGGCCTCACGGATTTTTTGCGCTACGTCACGCTCGACGCGACGCTCGCGTTCATGGTCGCCGGCTTCGTCGTCCAGAATCTGACGGCCCAGGGCGGCAAGCTCCTGCACTCGATCGAGGTCACGGGCGCCGTCGTCTACGTCGTCTTCTTCGCCAACGCCGGCGCGCACCTGAACATCCCGCTGCTCCAGAAACTCTGGCCGATCGCGCTCACCTTGTGCGTCACGCGTGGGCTCATCACGTATGCGGCCGCCCGTCTCAGCAGCCACCTCGCGGACGACGAGCCCGTCATCCGCACCTGGGGCTGGTCCTCCCTGGTCTCCCAGGCCGGCCTGGCGCTCGGCATCGGCCTCGGCATCGCGAAAGCGTTCCCGGCCGTCGGCGAGGGGTTCAGCTCGATGGTCATCGCCTCCGTTGCCATCAACGAGATGATCGGTCCCGTCCTGTTCAAGATGGCCTTGGACCGTTCCGGCGAAACCCGCACTTCCGAGGCCGAGGTGTCGCGGACCAGCCTAATACCCCCCGATCCCGCCTAAAGCACTCTCCAAATCCGCACTGACTGCAATTGTTTAGCTAATTCCCACTAACCCGGTAGGGCTTGTCTGTTATAGTTGGGGAATGCTCGACCCGCTCGTCACGGTGGCTGGTGCATTCGTCGGCTTTGTCGTGGGGCTCACCGGAATGGGCGGTGGCGCGCTCATGACGCCGATCCTCGTGCTGTTGTTCGGGATCGAGCCGCTCACCGCCGTGTCGAGCGACATCGTCGCGTCGATGATCATGAAGCCGATCGGCGGCGGCGTGCATTGGAAGCGCGGCACCGTGCATCGCGGTCTCGTGAAGTGGCTGGTCATGGGCTCCGTTCCGTCCGCGTTTGTCGGCGTGCTGCTCCTGAAGAAGCTCGGCTCGGGCGCGGCGCTCCAGGGCAACATCAAGATGTCGCTCGGCGTCGCTCTGCTCATCGTGTCGACGGGCCTCGTCATTCGACCGCTGCTCGCCGCGCGCAAGAAGCCGGGGGAGAGCCTGCTTCCGTTCGAGGTGAAGCCTCTTCCGACCCTGCTCATCGGCATCCTGGGTGGCATCGTCGTCGGTCTGACCTCGGTCGGCTCCGGCTCGCTGATGATCATCCTGCTCCTCATGCTCTACCCGCGCCTCAAGCTCTCGGAGCTCGTCGGCACGGATCTCGTGCAGGCGGTTCCACTGGTGGCGAGCGCGGCGCTCGGCCACCTCCTGTTCGGCGACTTCAAGATGAGCCTGACGGCGTCGATCCTCATCGGCAGCATCCCGGGCGTGTTCCTCGGTGCCCGCTTCTCGTCGCGCGCCCCGGACACGGTGATTCGCCCGGCGCTCATCGTCGTGCTCGTGGTCTCCGGCCTGAAGCTCGTCGGCCTGTCGAACGGCATGCTGGCCGTCGTCGGCCCGCTTGCCGTGATCCTCGGCGCCACCTATGCGATCGTCGCGACGCGCCGCGCCAAGGCAGCGGCCGCGCCCAAGACGCCCGCAGCCGGCCAGAGCTCCGAGGCGGGCCACGTCTCGCTAGAGACTGCTCGGAGCTGAGCGCGCCGTCACGGAGGCGTGAGGCTGATACGTAGCGCGCCGAACGTGCGTGCCTCGTCGTGCCCTCCGTCGGCCGAGTGCGTCATCGGAGCGTCGGAGAAGCCGTGCGCGACGACGGCGTCGCCCGTGACGACGACATCGTGGAGGTGGTAGTGGCGCGAGCCGTCCGTGAGGGGAAGCACCCGCGTCGCGGCGTCCGTGCCGTCCGTGGACAGCCAGGCGAGGAGCGGATCGGCCCCGCGCGAGATGCTCATCCCGCCCTGCCAGCGATCCCAGCCCGCCGAGCCGACGGCTAGAATTCCCTGCGGCGTCACGCGCAGAGCCGCGAGCACGTCTCCCCGACCGAGGTCGAAGTCGTGGTGCAACGCGAGCTTGCCGCTCGGACGGTACGTCGCGATGTACCCATCGTAGTCGACGTAGCCGTTCGCATCCGGATACGTGCGCCTCGAGCCATCGGGGTTTTCGCGCACGACCGCACCCGCGACGACGTAGCCGCCGTCGTGGCCGGCGAGCGCAAACGCGAGCTGCTCGGGCGCGTCCTCGTCCGGTGCGAGAACGACGGTGCCGAGGCGTTCGCCCGCGGCGCTATAGCGCGTGACGGCGAGCGGGACGCGCTCGTTCTCGAGCTCGCCGACCGAGCCGAAGACGCAGTCCTCGGTCGTGAACTCCGCAAAGACCGCGACGTTGGCCTCGCAGCGCAGATTGTTCCAGGCGCGCCCGACGAGCAGATCGCCGTTCACGTCGTCGCGCGCGAGAAACGGTCGGATCACCTGCTCGTTCCAGCGGAGCTCGTCGTACGTCCATCCGGGAGGCTGGGCGCGATGCGGCCCCTCCACGATTCGCGCCCAGCGCTCCGCGTAGCTCGCGCTTTGCCAGTCGAACGCGGCCAGGCCGAGCGCCCAGCGCGAGCTCAGTGGCTCCATGGAAGAGCGGTCGACGTACGAGAGGAAGACGGCGACGAGCCCTTCGCCGTCGGGCACGAGGCGCACCCATCCGCCCACGGTCGCGTCGGCGAAGTCCGATTTCATGCGGAACATGGGCCGCGCGACGCTGCCGAAGTCGGCGTCGGGCGTCGTGCTCGGCTCCGCGAGCGTCGTGGTGCCGAGCGGCTCGCCGTCGCGGTCGAAGCGGAGCAGGTCGTACGCCATGCGCTCGCGCGCTTGCGAGAGCACCGCGATGGTCACGTCCCCGGACGGGTGCACGATCACGTCCGACACGACGTCATCGGGTTGTGCCGCGTACGACCACGCTTCGTCGTCGTCCTCGTACGCGGCGACACGAAAGCGCGAGCGCCACGGCAGTCCGAACGGACCCGGCTCGACGTCGCGCCGCGATTCGACGGCGTAGACGCGCTCGCCATCGCTCGCGAGGATGACGGCGCCGAACGCGGGGCGCGGCTCCGTCGCGACCGAGGCCGCGCCATTCGCGAGCATGTCGCCTAGGGCATCGCCCTCACCGGGCGCGCCGCCGGACGCTGCGGCGCCGCTCGCTCCCCCTGTGTTATTGCCGGCGGCGCCGCCCGCCGCGCCGCCGTGCGGAGCCCCACCATTCGAAGCGGAGCCTCCGTCGCCGGCAGGTGCGGGGCCAGCCGCGCCCTCGCCGTTCCTGTTACCGCTCGCACCCGGCGCGCCGGTCCCGGCGGATCCGCCGCGATGCGTACCCCCCGTGCTCGAACTCCCGCCGCGCGTCGAGCCCGAGCCGCCGGACGCAGGTGCCCCCGCCGAGCCTTGGGGTGTTCGACCGCCGCTTCCGCGTGGTTCGTCCGAGGTCGTGTCACAGCCTAGACCCACGAGCACGGCCACCCCGCAGCTCAAGGCGGCCGGCGCCGCGAAGCGGAAGCGCGCAAGCATACGGGTCGATATGGCGTGCGCCGCGCCTCCTGCAAGGTCCGGAGACGCTCGGCAAAGAAGCCGATACGACGGGCAAAGCTCAGCTCAGAGATGGCCCCAGCACTGCAGAAGCTCATCGGTGTCGACGCCGCACACGGGGCCGATGTCGGACACTTGATTCGCGTCGAGCGTCACGAAGGTTCCGGAAGGCGGGAGCAGTCGGGTCGTCGAGTTGTAGCCCCAACACGCAACCGTCTGATCGGTTCGGATGCCACACGAGGCGTCACCCGCCAAGGCAAGCGACGTGAACGTACCGCTCGGCGCGGTCGCTTGTCCGTACACGTTGTAGCCCCAGCAGGCCACGGTCTGGTCGGGCCGGATGGCGCAGCCGTGGTAGTTGCCGATACTGAGGCTCGTGAAGGTTCCGGCCGGCGGCGTTGCACCGCCGGAAGAATTGTCGCCCCAGCACGCGAGCGTGTTGTCTGCCCTCAGCCCACAGGTCCTGTTGAAAGCAGCGGCCAGGGCCGTGAAGGTATCGCTCGGTGGCGTCGTCTTGCCGTAGAACGGGTTTCCGAAGCAAGCCACCGTGCCGTCGTCCTTTATGGCGCAAGCATGAAGGTCGCCGCCCGCGACCGAGGTAAACGAGCCGCTCGGCGCCGTCAGGTTTCCCCAGCATGCGAGCGAATGGTCCGTAGCGACTGCGCACGTATAGTCTTTGCCTGCCGCGACGTCCAAGAAGGTGCCGGACGGCGCGTTCGTTTGCCCGAAGGTGTTCGAGCCCCAGCAGGTGAGCGTCTGGTCCTCGAGGAGGACACACGCGTGAGCGTCACCCAGCGCGAGGCGCGTGCTGTAATGCTGGCAGTTCGCGCCGGGGTTACCGTTCGGACAACTGCACGTGTAGCTGCCCGTCTGCTCCGTGCAGGTGCCACCGTGCTCGCACGGATGCAGCCCGCAGAGGTCGGACGGCACGCAGCCGGTCTCCCCGTCTCCGGTGTAGCCGAGCGGGCAGCCACCGCAGCTTCGCCCTCCGTCGAGGTTGGTGCAGGTCGTCAGCTCGTCGCAGCCGCCGTTGTCCGTCGCACATTCGTCGATGTCGGAGCAGCCGACCACGCCGTCTCCGCTGTACCCCGGCGGGCAGGGACCACAGACGACGCCGGCCCCGTTGGGCGTGCACGTCGTGAGCGCGTCGCAGCCGCCGTTGCCGTTCTGGCACTGGTCCACGAACTCGCAGGCCTGCCCGGTGTAACCGGGGTCGCACGCGCACGCCCCCGTCAAGCAAACTCCGTGATTGGAGCAACCGACTCCGTAGCAGACGCTCGGTGCGCCGATCTGCTCGTGGGGGCCGACGTCCGGATACTGATCGCGTGGGTTGCCGTCGATGTCGACTGCGGGCGCTCCGGTGGGCGTGCCGGCATCGATGCCTGAGCCGCTGCTGAAATTGCCCGTGGCCCCGTCGAGGGAGTTCAGCTGGGCGATGGTGGTCACGGCTGGCGAGCTCGGCCCGAGCAGCGGAAATCCGCTCACGAGGTTGTGTTCGATGGGCCCTGCCAGTGCGTTGCCGGACAGGGGCATGCTGATGCCGGGTCCGAGGCAGCCCGGAGAAATGATGTTGTTGCGTACGCTCCCGCCGTTCGTCGTCACGCCGACCCCCGTGCACGGCGGAGGGGTCGTGCAAATGAGTGGGTTGCAATCGTCGGGGAGTCCACCCGAGATGTAGTTCGAGTGGACGTCGCCATTGTCAGTCAAGAGTCCTGCAACACGGGAGCCGCCGTTCGTTGCGCCGCAAGTAGGCCCGTCGATCTGGTTGTTCTCGATGCGCCCCGACGCTCGGAGGCCGAAGCCGTCGCTGGCCGTGCAGAGCGCGCGAATGACATTGCCGCTCACGAGCGTGCTGCCCGGAGCGCTGACCCCGCCCCCTTGGTAAATGGAGGACCTCTGCTCGCCCACGGCGTTGAAGGCGCTTGCCTGGCTGTGTGTGATGACCGGGCAGCTACCCGGATCGCATTCGATGCCGTAGGAAGTGATCTGGGTCGGGCCGGTCAGTTCGACGCTGCCGATGCTCACGTTCGCGTGGTCAATCGTGCAGTGACTCGACCCCGCGCAGCGGATCGCCGCCACGCTCTGCGTCCCCGCGCTTCCACCGAGCACGACCGAGACCGTGGAAGAAATCGTCGGGCTACAATCGCCCTGAACGAGGATTCCGACACCGCCACCCGGTGGCGTGCGCGAATTGATGGCGGTGTTGATCACGGGTGCCGTTCCGTCACAGTCGAAGCCCAGAATGGCCGCTGTCGAGCTGGTTGTCGTGATAGAACCGTCGAGGACGGTGCCCGCGGCGTTGCCAGCGAGGGTGATGCCCGCGCCGGTGAACGTGGTCACGGCAACGTCGAGCTTGGCGCCCGGCGAGTCGGTCAACGCGATCCCGGCCCCTGATGCGATCTCTACGGTCCCGTTCGTCCACGCAAGCCCCGAATCGCCGGTGAAATCGATTTCCGCGTCCCCGACCCCGAAGCCAGTCCCTGCGGTGTTTTGAAGAGAAACTCCGTCGAGCGTCACGTCGGCCGAGTCGTGGATGCGTAGCGGCGTGGTCGCGGTGTTGGAAAAAAACGTGAAGGTCGTGCTCGCGACGGACGAGCCCGACGCGTTGTCGAGCGACAGGCCCGCCACCGACTGACAGGCATCCGGGATGCTCGACGAAAAGAGCCTGAAATTGCTGCCGTTGATCGAGAGCTTCGAATCGACGCCGCGGATGCCGAAGAGATTCGGTGGACACCAGGGAGTACCGGCAACGGACGCCGAGAGCCCGGTGAGCGTCGCCTCGGCGCCATTTCGCGCATCCACGCCGATGGCCGTCGTGGCGCCAGGTGCCGGCAGCCCCACGTCCACGGAGACGACTTCAGCGCCGACGGTGCCGTCGAGAGTCACGGCGGCCGTCGTTTCGGCCGGGTACCGAGCGATCGCGAACCCGTCCAGGATCGTGGCGCTCTGGACAGCGGGACCAAAATACACGCCCGCTCCGGTCGTCGGCGCGAGCGTCGTGCCGCTTTGAGCGCAACGTGACCAGGTGGTCGACTCGTAGCGCCCGTAGAGCGACACCCCGTTGCGCATCGAGAGATCGGCGCCTGAGGGGCCAACGTACGTCGCCTGCCCGCCGCACGTCGCGCCCTCGGCGACGCACACCGCGCGCGGCGCTTCCGGATGTGTCGCTGCGTAGTCGAGCGCCGGCTGTACGTTCGCGAACGGCAGCACCGCGCCACTCGCTGCCGCGAGCGCGTCGTCGCCGTCGAGCGCGACCTTGATGCACGCACAGTCCTCGTTCATGGCACCGGTGCACGAGGCGCCACCGGTGCCACCAGAGCCGCCGCTACCGGAGCTGCCGCCGGTTGCGCCGGCCCCACCCGTCGTGCCGCCAGCGCCAGCGGTCGTGCCGCCCGTTCCGCCGGTGCCGGCGTCCGTGCCGCCCGTTCCGCCCGTTCCGCCCGTTCCGCCCGTTCCGCCCGTCGCGACGGTGCCGCCCGTTCCGCCAGTCGTGTCGGTGCCGCCCGTTCCGCCCGTCGCAATGGTGCCGCCCGTTCCACCAGTCGCAATGGTGCCGCCCGTTCCGCCCGTCGACGTCGTTCCGCCGCTCGACGATTCGCCCGCTCCGCCTTCGCCGGCGTCACCACTCGCGCCAGCGTCGGGCGTTCCGCCGGCGCCGTTGGGCTCGCCCCCCAACCCGCCCGTTGCGGTCGTCCCGCCCGTTGCGGTCGTCCCGCCCGCCCCGGCATCGCCGCCGCTCGTGCTCACGCCCGCGCTGCCGCCCGTTCCGCCTCTCCCGGCTCCGCCGCCTTTTCCACTCGTGCTACCGCCCGTGCCCGCTTCGCCTACACCGCCTTCGCCGCCGCTGCTCGAGCCGCCCCGATGCGTTCCGGCGCCGCCTGCCTTGCCCGCGCTGCCCGCCTTGCCCGCGCTGCCCCCGTGATGCGGAGGCGGAAACTGGTCGTCGTCGTCGCCACCGCAGCCGAGTGGCCCCGCGACAGCGAGCACCAGCGACGCGGCGAGCCAGCGCGACACACCCATGCGAAACAGTATGATGCGAGTCGCCCTCGCCGTGTTCATTCGTCGATAGGCATTTTCGCGGCGCCGGGCGCCCACGCTCCGCCGCCGCGCGTCAACCTATCGGAACTACGAATTTTTTCGGAGAACCTCGCGATGAGGCGTCCGTTTACTCCGCTGCGCTCGCGAGCGGCACCTGTGCCTTCGCCGGAGCGGCGAACGGTAGGAGCTTGCCGAGCCGCTCGCGCGCCGCGCTGACCGCGGACTCTGCGAGACCCGGGGCCTTCTCCTTCGCAATCTCGGCGAGCTCGCTAGCAGCTTCCGCGAGCAGCACCGCCGCCGAGCGCGTGCTCTCCGGCGCGCCCTGCACGGCCGCCGCAACGAATTCCCACGTTCCGAGCGCGGCCTTCCGCGCGCTGTGGAGAACGCGCCCCGCCGGCGTGAGATCGACGATCTCGGCGACCTCGTGCACGAGATCCGCCGGCGTGCTCGCCGCGTAGTGCGGCGCCTTGTGGAGGCCCGCCGCGTACCTCGGATTCGCCTTCAAGAAGGCGCGGAGCTTCTCGACCGTCATGCCCGTGTCCTTGAGGGCTCGCTCGAAGTCCTCCGTCGCGGCTTGGCGCGCCTTGAACAGGTACATCTGCACGCGGCTCTGGAAGTTCACGGCGCCGTCCCCGCTCGTTTCGACCGCACAGTAGATGGTGCCGGGGTAGCGCTCGGTGATGAGCGATTGCACGCCGTCCGAAACGCTCGAGCTCGGCATGCAGCCGAAGGGCTTCACGCTGAGCGTCATCGTCGCCTTGCTCTTCACGACGTTCAAAATCAGCTTGCCGACCTCCATGTGGCCTTCGCCGCCGCGGAGATCGTTGTTGTAGAAGGGCGCGGCGACGTCCGCGACCTCGTCCATGTCCGCGAGGTGGTAGCCGTAGAAGCCGGCCACGTTGGCGAACGTCTGGAACGCGACGCGGATCGCCTTGTCGGCGGCCCAGAGCGACGCCTTCATCTTGAACGCGTGAAAATCGTTCGTGCCGTCGAGGCCCGCCTTGGCCTTGTCCTTACCGCGCAGGCCCATGCGGCTCTTCGTGTCGAAACGCACCTCCCACACGTTGTAAAGCAGCCACGCGGCGACGAACTGGATGTCGCACTCCGCGCCTTCCTTTTCGAGGAAGCGCTGGAGCTGGTAGTTGCCGTCGCCTTCGGTCGTCATCGCCCAGAACTCGCCGATGATCGCGACCTTCGGCTTCGGGATCGTGCGATCGACCTCCACCTTCTCGAAGATCTTGCGCGACTGGTGCAGCGCCCAGAGGATGCTGCGCTTCTCGTAGAGCGCGTCGTAACAAATCTTCTTCGCCTCGGCGACGGCCTTGTCCGTGGCGCCCGGCACCACCTCGTACGGTCGCAGGCGGTACGAGATGCCGTTGATGACGTCGCCCGCGAGCAAGCCCTTCAAGAGGCCGATGAAGAACGGCGGCGTCAGCTCGAGCCCGCTCTCCTCGCCCGTCGCCTGGCTCAGGCCGCCTTGCTGCTGGAACAGCATGACCCGGAAGCCGTCGAAACCGGCGTCTCGCAGTGCCTTCCGGTACTCGGTCACGTACATGCCGAAGCGGCACGGGCCGCACGCGCCGGCCGTGAGGAACACGAACTGCTCGACGACCTCTTGCGAGGTGAGGCCGCGCGAATCGCGCATGTGGATCAGGTATTTCACGAGGTTACCGACCGTGAAGTAGGTCGGGTTGCACTGCCCGCGGTTACCGAACTCCTTGCCCACGCGGAGCGCGTCGTAATCGGGCGCGTCGAGCGGCACCACGTTGTACCCGAGGCTCCGGAACGCACCGGAGATCAGGTAGTCGTGCGCCATCGTGAGACCGCCGATGAGCAGCGTGACCTTCCCCTTCTCCTTCTTCGTGAAGGTGAGGTTCGCCATCTGCTCGAGCCACTGCTTTTCGACCTCGAGGCCGAGGCGCTCGCGCTCTTCCGCCTCGAAGCGGCTGAGCTCGGCATCCACGTCGAGCGTTTCGTTTTTCTTGCCGGCGATCGGCAGGCTGCGCTTGGTGACGGGTGCATCGGAGATGAGGGATTGCGTCATGGGGGTCTCCTAGAAACTCGGAGCAAAAATCGAAATCATTCAGCGGCCGTCGGCGCGGCCACGGGCGTCGTTTGAACCTGGTCCGTATCGATGCGCTCGATGGTCCCGTCGGACATCTTCTTTCCGAGCCGCAGCATGCCCTTAGGCATCTCGGGCGGCGCCGCGGGGGCCTCGTACGCGCGCACCTTCACGGCAAGCTCGGCGATGCTCTGCTCGAGCGCAGGGTCCTTCTGCTTCATGCCGTCGAGCTGAGCCTGGCGCAGGCGCAAGAGCTCGAGACGCTTCTCGTCGATGCGGCGCGCGAGCTGGCGCTTCTTGTCGTTCAGATCCTCGAGGCGCTCCTGCTGCAAGAGCAGCGAGTGCGCGTACGTCTTCACGCGGATTTTGATCGAGCCGCCCGGCTTGTTGGCGTCGAGGTCGTGCAGCGCCGCGGCGGGCGTCTTCGACGTCTGCAGGATCGCGTCGATCAAGCCGTAGGTCGGGGCGTCGTGGCCGCACTTGAAGCTCGAGAGGTCGAGCACGGCGACGTTCGGGTGATGAGCCGCGAACGCGGCGCCCCACACCTTCTGCGCGCTGTTCACGGAGTAGTTCTCCGGCCACACGTGGTTCAACTCGAGCGGCGTCTTGATGACTCCGCGCTCGAGCTCGTCCTTGTAGTAGCGGTCGAGGTACTCGCGATCCTTCGGGATCGAGCGAATCGAGAGGATGGGATAGCCGAGCACCTGGAACTCCTCCGGGATCCCGTGGTTGAGCCCCGGATCGGCGTGGTACGGCCGATTCAGCACCAAGATGGCGATGCGGCCCTCGGCCTCGACCGTCTCGAGGATCGCGCGCCCCTTGTCCTGCAGATCTTTGTCGAACGCTTCGAAGGCGTGCCACGCCTCGCGGCACGCATGGTCATTTTCATCTTCCGTCACGTCGAGGCGCGCGCCGAACGTTTCGAACATGCGCCGCGCGAGCAGGATCGGCTCCTGGAAGGAGAGAGCCGGGGCGAGGTACTCGATGCCGCGCTGCGCGAAGAAATCGACCTCCTTCGTGAACGCCGCCTTCATGACGTCGGGCGTGCCGGCGACGATCGGACACGACGCGTTGTCTTGCGTGTCCGCCACGAAGTTGTTCACGTGCGTGAGGATCGGGAAGAAGATGTAGTCGAGCTGGCGTTTCCGCTCGGGCTCATGGTGGTGGAAGAGCAGGTTGTGAACGTGCGCCTGCGCCACCTTGCTCGGGAAGCACGGATCGATCGAGCCGTACTTGCCGCCCTCGACCCACATCTCCTCGCTCGTGGCGTCGGAGAAGACGACGTTCGAGCGGCCGAAGCCGAGCGCTTCGAAATACGCGCGGAAGTAGGGCGCCGTCGAGTAGATGTTGAGCACGCGCGGGATGCCGACGCGTAGCGTCTTGCGGCGCTTCGCGGCGGCTTCGCTCGAGCGGCGGAAGGGGCGCGTGACCCGCTCGTGCTTCACGCGGAAGAGCGTCTTCACGACGCGCACGTCTTCGATCGGCGTTCCCTCGGCGGGCATGGGCGCCGCGTCGTAGAGGTGCACGAACGCGCGCTTCGACTCGTAATCGACCACGTTCGGGAACTCGGCCGCCGTCTTCTTGCGCTCCGCCATCAGCGCGAGCATCGCTTCCTTGCTCTCGACCGTCCCCTTCTCGCAGGAGAAGCCGGAGATGTAGCGAGCTTGCGAGCCGTCGGGTCGCTTCGCGTCGATGAACGTGCGCTTGCACTCGTTCGGACAGAAGTGGCACGTCGTCGAGTCGTTGGTCGTCGCCGTGTACTCGAGGTCCAGGATGCCCTTGAGCCCGATGAAGCGCGACTTCCCCGAGCGCTTGTAGCGGCGCAAGGTCTCGATGGCGGCGCCGATCGCTCCGGCTTCACCCGTGTGCGGGTGCACGAACACCTCGGCGTTTGGCACGCGCTGCTTGATGTAATCGACCTGCGCCTTGACGGCGGCGAGGTTGTATTGCGTGCCGCCCTGCAGCACGAACTTCCGCCCGAGCGACGCGAGGCGAGGGATCTGGACCACGTACTGCCAGACGTTCTTCGGCAGCACCTGCGCGAGCCCCGCGAGGAGCTCCTCCTTCTGGTAGCCCTCTTTCTGGAAGTTGACGCGATCGGAGTCGAGGAACACCGCGCAGCCGTACGAAAACTTCGGCGCGAGCTCGGCCTTGAACGCCGTCTCCGCGTATTCGGTCACGGGGATGCCGAACTGATCGGCCATCGCCTGGAGCAGCATGCCGTTGCCTGCGCTGCAGGAGTTCGACAGCTTGAAGTTCTGGATGTCACCGTTCTTCATGAACAGGACCTTGATGTCCTGCCCGCCGATGTCGCACACGACGTCGATGTCCCCGAAGAAGTGCACGGCGCTCATCATGTGCGCGACGGTCTCGACGATGTTCACGTCGGCGAGCACCGTCTCGTCGAGCACGTCCGCCGCGTAGCCCGTGGCGCCGAAGCCGAGCACTTCGAGCTCTGCGCCCTGGCTCTCGAAATGCGTGACGAGCTGCTGGATGAGCTCCTTCGTGTCCTGGAGCGGGTTGCCCTTCGAGAGCTGGTAGGCCTTCGCGAGGATCTCGCCGTCCTCGCCGATCACGACGGCCTTCGACGACGTGGATCCGCCGTCCATGCCGATCACGCCGCGCACCTTCTGCCCAGCGCCGAGCTTCGGCGCGACGAACTTGGGCACCTTGTACATGTCGACGAACGTCGCCGTCTCGGTCTGGTTCGACGAGAGCGGCGGGCCCGCCTGCTCACCGAGCCGTGCGCGGCGACCGTTGGTGATGAAGTCGTGCAGGCTCGCCACGCCGTTGAAGCGCCCCGCGTCGCCGCCGTCGGCGATGCCGTACACCGCCGCGCCGAACGCCGCGTAGAGGTCGGCGTTCTGCGGGACGAAGATCAGCTCCTCGACCGGGACGTCCTTCGGGTAGTCGTAGCCGCGATCGCGCCACGTCTCGGGAATGCGCAGCTGCCAGCACTCGCGCAGGAAGGGCAGGTAGGTGTTGGGGCCGCCGAGTAGCAGCACCTTCGGCTTCAACGTATTGCCGCGCGTCAACACGGACAGGTTCTGGAGCACGATCGCGTCGGCGAGCGAGTTCAAGACCTCGTCCTTCGGGATGCCGCCCTTCACGAGGTTCACGATGTCGGTCTCGGCGAACACGCCGCATTTCGCCGCCACGTGATGCAGCGCCTCGTCCTTGAAGTGCAGCGAGGTCGCGAAGCCCGGCTCCGCGCCCACCTTGATCATGCACTTGTCGATCGTCGCGCCGGTGCCCGACGCGCACTTGTCGTTCATGGAGGTCGTGGCCGTGCGCTGGCCCGTCTTCTCGTCCTCCTTGAACATGATGATCTTGGCGTCTTGTCCGCCGAGCTCGATCACGCTGCGCACGTCCGGGTGCTTGTGCTCGACGGCGAGCGTGACGGCGTTCACCTCCTGCACGAACTTGCCGCCCGTCGGCGCCGCGAGCGGCCCCGAGCCGGAGCCCGTGAGAAACATGCGCCACCCGTCAGCGGGCTGGTCGGGAAACGCAGCGATGATCCGCGTCAAAAACTCGAGCACCGTCTCCGGCTGCTTCGTGTGATGGCGCTGGTAGTCGTGCCAGAGGATCTCTTTGGTCTCGGGCTGGATCACGACGGCCTTCACCGTCGTCGAGCCCACATCCATGCCGATGACGAGATCGCTCATCCGTGGCTCATGCTCCGCCGGGAGGGGAAAGAGTGCCCGGTGACACGGGCGTCAGTAGTCGTCAGATCGCGCGCGAAGGCAAGCTACTCGCAAAAAATGCCGTCGTTGACGCGAACGTCACTCGGGCAGGTGCCGGGCCGAGTCGGGCGAGCTGCGGCCCGCCGTCCGGAACGGCAAGACCCGTGGGACGCAGGTTTTACCGGTTGGCACGCACGCCGAAGCGCCGGCGCGGTCGGGTGACGCGCGGTTGCTTCGGCTTGTCGCGTCGCGCCCAGGCCTAGCGGCGTCGCAACGTCGCGCGGTCGCTCAGCACGTAGAGGCTGAGCTCGAGGCGCGAGCTCACGCCGAGCTTCCGAAAGATGGCGGCAACCTGGTTCGCGACGGTGCGCAACGCGGTCCCGCGCTTCTCGCCAATCTCCGCGTTCGAAAGGCCGGCGAGCACGTCGTGCACGACCGCGATCTCGGCCTCCGTGAGCTCCTTCTGCCAGTCGATGTCGGGCACGGGGAAGCTCACGACGAGCACGGTCTTGCCCTTTTCGCTCGTCTTCGCGACCTTCATCCCCTTGGGGATGCGGAAGGGCGATTGCTTCACCCATTGCCGCACGCGGCCCGTGGACGGAGTCGTCCCCGGTGCGCTCGACCGCGGCGCTTTTCCTTGCGAGCCCGAACGCGGCTTCTTCGCCTTGGACCGACGTACACCTGTTTTAGGCACGACGCCCCGATCGTAGCGCGGCTCCGAAGAGAATTGGAAGCTCGACCTCGCTCGAGAGACCGAGCTTGCGAAGCGCCGTTCCGATTTCGCGGATGACGGTCGGCTCCGAAACGCCGAGCTCGCGTGCCACGTGTTTCGTGGTCTCGCCGTAGGCGCGGAACGCGATAATCTGGCGCTGCCGCGCCGTCAGCTCCTCGCTACCACCCGAAGGGGTTACGACGATGTAACGACGCCCTGAGCGCTCGTAGAACCGTGTCACCGGGAGTCGCCCAGCGACCAGCTGCTTCCAGACGTCCGGCACGCGCACCGGGACACTGGTTGCCGTCGCTGCGCTACGCGCGCGCTTCTTAGCCCTGACCTTGTTCACCAAACCGTTCGTTTCCAAGCTGACCCCGCGCCTAATCGTGCTGTTGTGGACCCCGCGCCCCGAACAGACTTCGCCTGTCGAACCCCCTCATGATGGTCGATCTTGCTTCGCTGTTGCAAGGCGCTCTTTCTCGTCTGGGGCCGACCCTAGGCAACGTCAACCCGCAGTCGGTTAGTGGGCGCAGCCGCTCTTCTCCGTCACGCGATCTCGCTTGCGCTCGATCGCTTTGGTTTGGCCTAGAGCGAGCGCGCTTGCGCGCTCGCGGCGACTGGGGTGCCTCGTTGGGGTGCCTGAGGGTGAGCGGTTGGTCGGGTTGACCCGAATTGAGACTGGGGCGTTTTTGGCGGGTTTACCTCGGCCGGCTCGACCTAGAGCCGTTCGTATGCGCGACCTAGAGACGATCTGTTCGGGCTCGCTCGACAAAAACGCGCACGGTCATTTTCCATTCCTCAATTGGTCGGTGGCAAAAGGGATTATCGGCGGAGCGACGTTCGGAGGCGCTTACGGAAGGAGCGTACCGTTGGCAGGGAAGAAATAGCCGTGGCGTGAGGCGGAAACAGGCGACGGGAGCAGGAAACTCCTAAGGGTTTGGTGCTGGCGCGCGCTTCCTCCTATTCTTCGGGCGTGCCTCGTGTGGCAAAAAAGCGCAGGCCGGCCGTCGCCAAGGCGGAGCGGCGTCAGCAAATCCTACACGCAGCGCGCGGGCTCTTCGCGAAGCGCGGCTATCACCTCACGACCATCGACGACATCGCTCTCCAGGCCGGTGTCGCGCGCGGGACCTTCTACCTTTATTTCGAGGACAAGCGGGCGATCTTCAGCGATCTCATCGACCGCTTCGGCTCACAGCTCGCGGTCGCGATCGTTCGCATCGTCACCGACGATCCGTCGCGCAGCGTCGGCGAGCAGGTGCATGAAAACATCCGGCGCATCATCGGCACCTGCCTGGCCGAGCGCCCCATGACGAAGATTCTGCTCACGGATGCCGTGGGCGTGGATCCGACGTTCGATCGAAAGCTCGCGGCCTTCTATGACAACATGGTCGGCCTGCTGGTCGAGACCCTCAAAGAGGGACAGACGCTCGGTATCGTCGCTGACGGCGAGCCGCGCGTGCTCGCCTACATGGCACTCGGCGCGCTGAAGGAGCTCCTCTATCAAGCCGTGACGCTCGGCCTGGCGGAGGAGAGCGCGGAGGTTTTGACCCAGCAGATCTACGCCTTCCTGTGTGACGGCTGCCTGCGCGTCCGTTGACACTGTAACCGAAAGAGCCTGTGGCGAACATTTTTTTCATAGTTTTGTGAATAAAATATTCACTCCGCTCCGGCGGCATAAAAAAACCCTGCAAATCTGAACGAAAAGTTCCGGCACGGGGCTTGCTGTGGCCCCCGTCGCCATGGGCGAGGCCGAATCGGCAGCCAGAGGCACCGCGACG